>CADDZQ010000045.1 GCA_902812505.1 archaeon | reverse complement strand
CCCCCACTTTTTTTGTAAACCGCCTCCCCTCTCCCCTCCCCCGTAAAGACTGTTCCCAGAGGGTTGGGGACAGACTTACCAGAAGATATCTACCTACATTAGTATTGTAAAATGAAAATTGGAATGCTTTCAAAACGCATAGCAACTTGAGTCTGTTAGGGTGGGTGCCACCCGCTGGATGTACCCGTTGAGCTCTGCCTCAACTTCCTCTACCCTCCATGGGCTAGGGGATGGGATGGGACATTATGGGGTGATGGTTTAAGAAGCTCCCACCTCAGTGGTGGCTAACGTTCTGCTTTGGTTGCTTCCATAAGAGGCCGTTTGAATAGTCAGATTTGTATTGTAGATAACCTGTCGGCCTAATATTATTAGCTAGTGGACTGTAAGTTTATATTGCTAGTTGAATTGTTATGTGTGGTAATGGTGCTACTTGGCTGAGCCCCTTAGCGCCTCAGTGGTCGAGAAGTTCTTGGAGGACTACCTCGCTAAGATGGGTGAGAAGCTTGCCAAGGGTGATAAACTTACAACTTCAGAGATCAACCTACTCCTCGTAGCCACGACCCAGCGCGACAATTCGCGGATATATTCTAGAATAGACGAGGTCAAACTGGATATCGATAAGAGGATTGACGTCCTAGACAAGAAAGTCGACGATGTCAGGGTGGAGCTACTCGGTAGGATTGACGATTTAGGTAAGATGATTGATGATACTAATAGGCGTGTGGATGATGTTAAGGCTGATTTGTCTGGACAGAGGTCTGATCTAAAGTCCTAATTGGATTCCCAGATGGTTGGTTTGATGTCTTCTATTGATTCGCGGATTGGTGATTTGAGGTCATGGGTTGATTCGCAGGTCTCAGATTTGAGGTCCTCGATGTCAGCGCAGATAGCGGATGTTAGAGCCGACACTTGGTATTTGAAGCGTAGCCTAGATGAGTTGCGCAACAATGTAATCTCGACCCTCGTTGGTAAATTCAAGAAGGAGTAGTTTGTTAGCCGAACTTATCTTGTAGCTTCTAAGCGTTATTGGCGCTTCATGCCCTTCCTTGTGTTATTCTGGTGTTTGTGATCTTTTTCTCCTCAGGACGGGATGCGGAGTTACAGGTAAATTTGTCGAATTCGGCTTGAGGCGTTAAATAGACACTTAGTGTGAGTTGTGCACACGTCCTAAGAGGTGTGTTTAGGCATGTTAATCGAGGACATCATTGGCAGCTTCCCCTGTGGTTTCTTGGGGGTTTGAGGGCTAAGTGCACCGGTCTTTCTGTGAGTGAAGTATTGTTAATCCTGGTTGGAGTGGTAGGGTAAAGGGTTCCACAGTTTTATTCTTGGTTGATGGGTTCACGTGTGTCCCACTCACGGATGTTCGTTTTGGTTCGCATTCAAGGGCTTATTCTGGGGGAATTTGTTTGAGTAATAGTTTTAGGTCTATTCCCTTCCTCTTATTCCAGTAGTATGCTGCTGCGTATATTGTTATGGCTGTGATTATTAGTGATAGTGTGAATATTTTTGCTCCAATACCGAAGGGTCCGACTGCTGGGTTGGTTGCACTATAGTATCCTAGATAGGCGAAAAGGATCATGGAGATGCAGCCGAGGAGTGTTATTAGAGGTATGCTACTCACCTTCATTGCCTTTATTGGTGATATCTCGAAGATATCCTTCTTTATGTATGGTAATAGGGTTGCGCTTAACGCTGCGAGGAACCACACTATTGTATAGAAGAAGATGGCGTTTACCTGCGCTGTGATGAAAGAGGTGAAGTATTCCAGGTACATGGGCACTGCGGCGAGTAGTGATGCCACTATGAGTGCGAAGGTGGGTGTGTGGCGGCTTTCACTCACCGAGGCGAATTTGGCTGGTATTATCCTGTCAAACGACCAGGCGAAGAATATTCTACTTATAAAGATGAATGCAAGCCACGACCACCCTATGTTGCCGAGGATGAGGCCCAGGGTTATTATCCAGAGGACCATCTGATTGTGGATGAGTAGTGTGACGAATGCGGTTGGGACAATTGCGTATCCGTTGACGACGCTTAACGCTTCTAGGAAGCTTATGCCTATCACCCTGTCCACGAGGTAGGTTAGCCCGAACCAAACCAGTATGGAGGTTGCCTCCGCGAATACGAGGCCGACGAGCAGGGACCTCTTAGGGTTCTTTATTTCGCCGCCCACAAACTGCATGACGGGATATGGGCCAATACTCACGAAGAGGACTGGGATAACCGCCCCGATATTCCCCAGTGTGCTGAAGGGTAGATACCCCATTGTGGAGGCCCGTCTGAAGACGGCGGGCACACCCCCGCTAAAGCTCTCTGAGTAATCCTGTAAGAAGACTCTGTGGGGTGTTAATACAAACACGGCTACCACTAGGATGAGGACGAGTAGGCCGTATCCGAACAAGGCGTAAATAACCCTCTTTAGGGTTTTACCGCCGAGTATCGCGCTCACGGCTCCCAACCCTAGGATGAGTAGGCTTAGGGCGAAGAGCGTCCAAGGGGAGCTTGTTGTGGTTGGCGTCAAAAATATTCCTAGGTTCCTAATCCACTTGTCCCCCAAGACTTGGCCCGCGAATGTGAGGTCTGTGCCCGCCTCGGTGAACGCCCAATAACCCCCCGACCCAGCCGAGGTGAGCAGGGCGAGCAGGAACAGGAAGCTCCCTATGAATCCGAGCGGGCTGGATATTATTCTTGATACGAAAACATAGTCACCACCACTACGCGGGATGGCGGCGGTCAGCAGCCAGTAGAGTAACATTATAACCATCGCTATAATGGACCAAGCTCCGAGTGCGGCGTAATAGTTGACGTGGAGGTAGTAGTCAGGCGTGACCCAGAATATGCCAGCCCAGCTTGTAAGCCACGGGAAGAATATTATACTCCAGACGAATACATCCAAAGCGGAGAGCTCCTTTACTAGACCGGTTGCCTCCCTTAGAAAGTAGTGTGAACCCGGCTTGCTGCTACTCACTGGTTTATCCTCGTAGGCAAAACTATAAACCCTCCGACCACTCTGAGTAGGTGGTCGGCTACCACTACTACGCGAAGATGACGCACCCAACTCACTCTAACTTGGATAGCATTACATGGGGGAAGGCCGGGGCGTGACCTACTGGTACACCGAGTGTTCATCATCAGGTGCAGTTCTTACGCGCTACCTATAAACGTGAACAGCTGAATTGGATTTTTCGTATAGCGTCGCATCCCTTATTTGTTATAGTGTTAGGGGGTCTCGGGCGGTGTGTGGATCTATTTCCACACCGTCTAGGAATACTCTTTCAACTTTTTTCAGGTTGTTCAGGTCTTCTAGGGGGTTGCCTCTCAGCAGTACGAGATCGGCCTCCATGCCCTCCTCGACTCTGCCGCGTGTCTTGTGTGTTCCAAGCGCCTCCGATGCGTTCAGTGTTATAGCCCTGATCACCTCGCTATTAGGCATCCCGTACTCCCCCATCGTGATTGCCTCATCGATGATCCTAGGGTGGGGGCCGAAGTTGGGGGAGTATACATCGGTGCCACCAGCTATCTTCACCCCCGCCTCCAAGGCGTTTAGGAAGGCCTCCCTATGGTGTCTGACAACCTCCCTAGCCTTGCTCACAGCCTCGGGCATGACTCCCGGCGCACCCTCGGCGAGTTTCCGATACACGAGTAGTGTTGGTACAAGGAATGCACCCTTCTGCGCCATTAGACGCGCGGTGCTCTTATCCAGGAATGCGCCGTGCTGTATGATTGATACACCGTTATCCACACAGTTTCTAATCCCCTCTAGGTTCAGGGCGTGAGCCGTTACCTTGATACCATACTTTCTCGCCTCCGAGGTAATCGTAAGTATCTCCTCGGGGTCGAGTTGAATTGCCTCAAGCTTCTCGGCTCCGAACGAGCCGTAGGCACCCGATGTGGCGGCTATCTTTATCATATCCGCGCCACGCTTGATGAGCGTCCTAGTCGCCCTCAGCGCATCATCCCTCCCACTTATCTCGTAGCCGAGCCCGGCGCCGTGGCCGCCAATGATGCATATGATTCTACCAGTCGCGTAGAGATGTGGTCCAAACACCACGTTCCTCCTAATCGCTGACGCCACGTCGATAGCTAGGTCATCCATCGAGCCCACATCCAACAGTGTTGTGACCCCCATTTTCAGGTGGTCTAACGCATGCCTGTAGGCTCGTAGTACGGCCACCTTAGCCCCCTCCTGTAGCACCGCCTGCCTCGGGTCGGGTCCACCGTCCCAGTTAAGGTGAACGTGGAGGTCGGCTATCCCAGGCATCAGGTAGCGCTTCTCACCATCAACAATGTGGAAAACCTCGCTACCAGGTGTTGTGCCGCTTATCTCCTTAATACGTGAGCCGTCCACTATTACATTCTGATTCTCAATTATCCTAGAGTTAGCTACATCCACAATGTTGACTTTTTTGATCATAATCGTTTTCGCGCTGAACGTCATAAGTATTGCCCCCCTACCCATATATACGTTGACCCTAATAGACTGGGCAATCCACTATGCGGTCCCACAGGGTTTGTGCTCCCCATATTCGCTGAGAGTGGTGAGCGTCTGGTCCCAGAGAGGAGAAGGGTTGTAAACTCTATACAATATTGTAGGCCGAGGTAGGCGTATTGCCGGGCAAAATGAATGCCTGGGGTGAGTGACATCAACGCGTATTAGGAGACCCATCTAATAAAAACCCTACTAGTGCAAACGCTACTGCCATATAGTGAGTTATGATTTAAAATCCATCTGGTGAGACTCCCAGCTTCGGCCCTTATAATGTGCCAAGGGCTCGTTTCAAAAATAGTCTTATTAAAAAGTAGGAGGCATACACTTGTGTTCCGCCTTGATTGATAGGTTGAGAGAGGTTGTGTTGAATCTTGGGGAGATTGGTAGGCAGGTGACTGGAGGTATTAGTCGGCCCTCCCTGAGTGAGTATGATGTTGAGGCTAGGAAGTATGTGTTAAAGACGTTTAGGGAGGCTGGTTTGCGTGTTTTCACCGATGCCGCGGGCAACATGATTGGTGTGAGGTCGGGTGAGGTTGAGTCCCCTATTGTGACCACTGGTTCACATATTGATTCCGTGTGGAATGGGGGGATGTTTGACGGTGTTCTGGGTGTTATGGGTGGACTTGAGGCTATTAGAATGCTCAATGATGACGGTGTTAGAACCAAGCTCCCGATAGCTTTGATTGTGTTCACAGATGAGGAGGGCGCGTTTTCATCGTTGACGGGTAGCTCCTATTTTGCTGGGTTGCTGGAAAGACAAGCACTCTACGACTTAAAGAACAAATATGATGGAAGGAGGTTTGGGGAGGGGGTTACACGAATCCCCCGGGAAGGGTACGTGGAGAGGTTCACGAGGCCAATTAGAGCCCATGTGGAGCTACACATTGAGCAGGGCCCAGTCCTCGAGGCTAATAAAATGGATATAGGAGTGGTCACGGGGATAGTGGGTATACGCTGGTTGAACATATCCTTCAAAGGCAGACAGTCGCATGCGGGTGCCACACCCATGAATATGCGGCGCGACCCGGCTATCCCACTTGCGAGGACCACCCTCAAGATAAGAGAGACAGCGCTAAAGCACGGCGGCATGGTGGGCACCACAGGGCACATCACACTCTTCCCAAACGTCGCAAACGTTATCCCAGGGGAAGCGTCCCTGGTCGCCGACATAAGGTCGCTTGAAGCAGCAGACCTCGAAGACGCTGTTCGCAGGGTTGTCAGGAGTGCTAAAATACATGCGAAGAGAGAAAACGTTGAGCTCGAATACTCCATACCCCAGAAAACCGAGCCAGTTAACTGTTCATCACTGGTTATCCACACAATAAGCAAAGTCGTGGAAGAGCTGGGCTACTCGTACATGCAGCTTCCCAGTAGAGCTGGACACGACACGCAGAATATGGCTAAGCTAACAGGAGAAGTAGGCATGGTGTTTGTACCAAGCAGGGGTGGGGTCAGCCACGCCCCAGAGGAGTGGACGGAGTGGGAGCAGGCGCATAGAGGTGTCGAGGTTCTAAGGAACACTCTAATCAGGCTCGCGAACCAATAAGGATACGTTATCTATACTTCCTGGCCTTCACTCTAGATAACAATTCGGAGATGGTAGCAGAGCATGGGAACCTTTCATCCATGCATCCGCTGTGCTTGCGGTGTCAGCTTGCCATTCGACTTCTCGAGGTCCTACCCGTTAACTCTGTGACAGCAGTATATGAGCTGTAAATGTTGCAGCCCAGTATGGCTAGGTTGGCTAAGCAGGATAACGTTTCTTCTGTCCCAGTATAGCCAGAGCACATAAGTGTGGTAAAGCCCGATAGAATAACTCCAAGTGTGCCCGCTAACACCATGAACCTACTCAGCGTGGTGTTTTTAACACCGCTCATATAATTTGAACAGTGAAGGTATATTGTTAGTTTAGCTAGCCACCATAGTTTATGTGTGTGCTGAAACATCTGGTCCTCCTTATCATCCGCCTCTAAAATTTCTTGGAGGTATTGATAAATAGCCTCCCACGGATTAAACATTTAGTGCCGCAGTTAGTATAATATGTGGTTGGCTCTCAAAGAATCCGGGTCATCGCTTAGGGCTACACTTTGCTTAGCTATCTATTGTGGCTGACGTGTTCGCGGTTTCGGTTCGTGATAGGAGGAATTGTGCTTGTAATGCGTACCTTTTCGCCCCTATTTTTTCGAAGAGCGACACGCATCTTTTGATGTATGCTTGCGCGGTATCCCTTTTTCCTTTTTCTAACTCCAGTTTGGCGATGATTAGTGCACACATGGCTTGGTGAAGTGTTTCGTCTTCGAGGAGCTCTATACACTTAGAGTAGTGTTTGAACGCCTTTTCCCTTTCACCATTTAAGGTGAGGAGGGCCGCGTACACCATCTCTATGAAGCCCTCGTTGTGTTTGTCAGGCTTCCCCCTCAGTCTCCATGCTTGGGTGAGGCATTTTTCAGCTTTTTTGGCCTCGCCCAATAGGGTTAAAAGTATCGCGCGGAAGCATAGCGCCTCACGGGTGTAACCTGGGTAGTTAGTGAGTTTGGCCGCGTCAACCCACTCGGAGGATTGTTTGAGGGCGTCTTTTAGGCGTCCGAGTGCGAAGAGGGCGAATGTGGCTACCATGTGCCACGAGGTTCTAAGCGTGTAGTTAGAAGTGGCGAACACCCGCTCACGCATCTCATCCAGTATTACAAGTGATGTTTCTGGTTGACCAATATAGTAGTTTATTAACGCCATCCGGCTTCTCGCAAGAAGCGCGTTTCTCTCATTTCCTAGGCGCCTCTGGGCTCTTTCAGCCCTAATATATAATCCGAGAGCCCTCGTAAACTCTTCCCTAGCGAACCATAGCTCCGCTAAGGACTGTGTGACGTTAGCCCTGATACTCAGGTGTTGTCTCGTGCCCTTGGAGAATTTGGGTGAAAGCGTGTAGTGCCGCTCAGCCTTTCTGGTTTCACCCAAATCTTGGAGGGCTTGGCCGAGCGCCAAATGGGCGCGTGCAAGAAGCAGTGAATCCGCGTGTTTCTCCGCGAGTATCAGTGCTTGGCCGAGTAGGTCGAGTGACTCTTTGCCTGTGAGGCTTGAGTCTTGGCTGCATATCGCCTTCAGGTATATAAGCCAACCTCTAATCCTCTCGTCGCCAATCTTGGCGAGAAGCTCCTGGGCTATCTGGTGCAGTGATAACCGTAGGCCCGCATCGATATTTTGGGTAAATTCTTCGCGAGTGACTCTGTGGCCCTCTCTAAGTCGCATGAGAGGAAGGAGTGGTAGACCCTCCTCGAGAGCCGAGGATGGGTCGTCCATGGCCCCATAGTATTCTGCGGCTTTAAGGTGAAGTAGTCGGCGATCAGCTAGGCCCGAGTAGGCGGCGTCCCTTATAATCTCATGCACAGTGTAACCCCCCTCCACCCTCTTGATGAGCCTCCTCTTTTCAAGCGAGTAGAGAGCGCCTCTGAGCGGTCCAGCTATGGGTCTAGGGGACACGTGGCGCAAGCCTTCTAGCCCCACCCTACTCCTAAAGATTGAAAGATATGAAAGCACGAGTTTCTCACTATCTGACAGAGTCTCCCGCACCTCCTGATGCAGGAAAAGCCCTCCAATACATTTGGCCGGCTCACACCACCCGAGCCAAGAGCGCTACAGTATAACTCTAAGCCGAGCGGGTGACCTCCGATTGAGGCGCACTCCAACAATAGGCGCCCAAAATCTCTAACTTTAGGAAGCCTCGACCGGAGGAATTGGGTCACCTCATCCACCCTAAGCGGCCCAAGCTCTACCTCACCTACACCACTCAGCGTGACCAACTCAACCGGGCGTGTCCTAGAGCACACAACCAGCTTCACACCCGAAGCACACAGGCCACGTATCAGCATGCGGAGAGCATAATCCTGGCATAGGTGGTAGTCGTCGAACACTATGGCGCCCTTGAATCCACCCAGCAAGCGAATCACCTGATCAATCAGCCCATCAAATCGACCCTCCCCCACGCACCCCGCCATGACCTCCAACACCTCGCTACGCTTGTGCTCCGGGAAGAGTTGGGTGAGCTTGGTGCACACCAAGGTGAACGAGTCACCCGTCCTCAGAGTATGCCAGAAGACCACCATACCCTTCTTCCGTAACCCAGCGGCCCACGACGCGACCAGACTTGTCTTACCTATCCCAGTGACCACCCTCACAACGACGGCCCACTCGAGCCGCCGATAACACCCCTCTCAGCCCTCCTACCCACGACCTTATAGCGTAGCTTGGGTGGATCATAACGCATGCAGGGCGCCAAGAAAATGTTGGTATCCTTCGCCGCACCCTCTCTTTGCAGCGTCAACATCAAGCTCTCGGGTTTGAAGTCAACCCTAATTGAGCGTAAAGTCGCCGAATAAAGCTTCAAGTTCCTACCATTCAGGCGCACCCAACCCTCACTCCTAACAAGACCTTTATTTGTAAGCCTCTTTATCCTCTCAGAGACGTGTGACTCAGCAGTTCCAAGTCGCCGCGCGAGCTCCCAGGTGCTGAGAGGCGACGCGCTCAGCATCAGAAGAATCCTCAGATTGGTCTCATCCATAGCGCCGAGAAGCTGAGACGCCCTTCGAATATCATCCGAAAAATCACCCTAACTCTGGGTCTCCATAACTAAACTCCCCATCTACATAAATACTGATTGAACTCGATTGTTTGAGTCAAGCCTGTACTAGATACTCATCTTCAACGTGTTTTATAAACTTTCCAAAACCCATCCTTTCAAGACGGTAGCCCATCTAGGTATATTGGTGCCTATGACCTCCATGTTTTGTCCTAAAGGAGAAGGAAAGACGTGCATACTGGACACTGTCGTGGTCAATCTAGGTCGCGTTTAGTGAACACTTGAATCCTGGAATAGCGCCATACGATGTGGTTGCATAATTCAGGTGATTAGTAGTGGTTTTATAGTTGAGTAAACACATTAATAGTATTACGAGTGTATGGTGTTAATGTCCGATATTTTCGTTGACTGGTTCACATGGTAGCATTACTCTGTGTGCTCACTATGCTTAACCGAAATATACTTAAGCTAAGTCATAGACTAGGGTGTATGGATCTCCCAGGCGTGGTTGTTAAGAGGGATGGTAGGGAGCAGGCGTTTGATGGGGGGAGGATTCGTAGGGCTATTTTGAAAGCCTTTGAGGCTGTGGGGAGAACAGATG
>CADDZQ010000044.1 GCA_902812505.1 archaeon | reverse complement strand
CCCCCCCACACCTCTGGCGACTCACCGACCCCCTGTGTTCCCACCAAAATATCTATAGGGTTCGCAATTCATTTCTCCACCCGCTAAAGCTTGGAGCTTTCTTGCTCCTATTTACGTAACAGTCACAAACACCTTTGGCGACGAGAACGTCAAGGCGGCGAGGTAAATGAAGGCGGACTCGACTCTCAGCGTGACCACTATCTAGGGCCCAAGGCCGCCAGTTACCTTCGGGACCCATTTTGTACTGGACTAGATGGTGTGCGGAGAAGGCTTAAACGTAGTGGGCGCCACCCTATAAATTTGGGCGCAACTTGGGTAGCCCACTACGGGGGACATATTCACATTCTTTAGGAATTTAAATGCTTTCGAGAGGAATAAGAAGAGGTTTGTAGGAGTCGTGGCGGTGCTACCCTTCGCGTTCGGGCTGAGCCTCGGAAAAACCTCAGCGCTCTTCGGGATGCTATCGGAGTCCTCACAAGTCGGACGTATCCGTCGGGGGATTGGGTGAGGAATGTTCTCAAGGGCAGACCCGACTAGGTGGAACCGCTCAGGCGAGCACCGGCCACCACGGTCGGTGGGGGTATATTATGAAGTGCGGTGAAGACACATCTGCGTCTGGATGGATGGTGGATGCCTACAGGGGGCAGCCCGTCTGGTTCTGTTGGGACCTAACTAACCCGCGGAAACCACGTAGGGTGCCCTCAGGTTCCTCAGAAGAATGAGAGGAAAAGATGTTGGTAGCCAATTGATCCTCGGGGTTATAAGTCCAATGCAACTAGGCACCACACTCCTCCCTAGCCGAGTCCCATTAACACGCTCAGAGACATTCAGGCTTCGGAGCCCGCTTGGATGCTTCAAGGCTACCTTAAAGACAAGAGCAGGTTATTCCATAACTATGTCAATCCAGTGAGCACACCTGCACTGCACTCGTAGACTTCCTAGAACTATTCATGCTCTGATACACCGAGAGTGGAGGTGACATGAGTAAGTGCTTACCTAGACGCCATCGGATGAGGGATACCTTTTTGTCCTACTTTGCAGAATCCACTTTACAGTGGATATACTCATAATAGGATGAAGGCAAAAAATCTCACTATTGTTAGGTTTAAATCTATTTTTGTATTAAAGCGGTGGTGTCTGGATAACGGTTTTCCACTCCTGTGTACCACGCACACCACTCTCTAATCCGGACACCATCTATTTTCGGAGAACTTGATCAACACACCATGTACGTGGAATGTCCAGCGTAATAGTTACTGTGCTTTATATATACGAGAATATATTTAATTAATCTGCAGGATTATATCGTTCCTGGATTTTGATACTTGGTTAATTTGCTAGCAAAGTTTTAGTTTAATAGTTTAATCATTAAACTTAAATAGTGGATTCCGCATAATAACTCGAAATGTCCATTGAAGGCTTGTTCGACGTGAAACGGTTCGGAGAAGGAAGGCTTGACTCGAAGGATAGGAGGATCTTGGAGGCCTTGTATGAGTCTGGTGATCTGAAGTTCAACGAACTTGCGAAGCGTGTGAGAAGCGAGGTTTCACGGGCCACGCTTGTTGGAAGACTCGAGAAGCTGGTAAGACTCGGCTACCTGCAGAGGAAAAAGGTTGAAGCCGACAGGAGGAGCGTGATCATCACACTGAACCCATTAGCCTATATGCTCATGTTCACACTTGAGCAAACAAGAAGCAGAGTGAGGACGCTTAGAGTCGAGATAGAGAAGCTGAAGCCAACCGAAGTACCCGAGGACGAGTTAATCGCCTTTCTGAAAGATGCGTCAAGGAAGCTTTCATCTGCGTACTCGATGACAACAAACATAGCCCTCCTCTTCGGCGTGGAAGCCGCCACAGAAGTGTTTCTACCCATGCTAATCGAAGCATACAGGGGGCTCGCGCAAACCCTAACGCGGCTATTCACACAGTCACCCAATATTACACACAGTTACTTAAGCTCGGTTCTCACCAATGAGAGTCTAGACCAATTCAGAGAGCTTAAACTGAGCCTAGAGAAGAAGGGTCTCCGCGAATACGCGAAAACGGTTGAATTGTTCACAAGACGGTATAATCCAAAGTGATATATTTAGACATTAAATCATTGATTTAAGTGGTCTACTATCCCAGCTAAAGCTCCGAAACATCCTGCCACGAAGGCTGACATCTATATGCATAGAGATGCCCCACATAGGTGCGAGGCTGAGATCTTCACAGGTGTAGGCCCCCGCCCCACAGGTATCCGTGTAGCCACTCGTAAAGTCTTTTAATGCTCTAAACCGCTACGCTTTCGGTATTAGGGATCCTAGCGTTGAACAGAAGATTAAAACTTGTATTTAGGATTCTATGGGGCTAAGCGTGAATTTTGATTTACCCTGAAAGGCGAAGCTTTGGGAACCTTATAAATTGAAGATTTTTATACACCCACATACGTCTGGTCGGCTCTTTTTATTACATTAAGGTTCACTTGGTTTCACAAATTGTAAGTCTCTCAAGGTTCACCCTAATTATTTGTTTAGAGTACTATTGGCTTGAATCACATTTAGGCAAGGCCTCGATATATTTTATAGACTAGCGAATCATTTGCGCTTGCCTGTATTCTTGTTCCCAGTGCAAACTTGTTGTCTGTATATTTTCAAATACTTAGAGCTGTTTATAAAGCATTTCTCTACATGATTCAAAGCTATGGTTCGAAATATTTAAATTTACTATATTTCTATATTATTAAAATGCAAACCAATCGCGGATTCGGGGCTGGAAAGTCCGCCTTTTCTAGGGTGCTGGCTGTAGTGGTCGCTGTGATCGTTGTTCTGGCCGTTGTGGGAGTGGTGTACGAAGTGACTAGGCCGCACACATCCTCGGTGAGTGGCCCCGTGAAGATCACGTTCGCTGGCTGGGTTTCGAGCGGTGAGGAGTACCAGTTCGACGTGCAGATGGTTGACGAGTTCAACTCGCTCAACCCGGGTATCACGGTGAACTTTACACCCATCACAACCAACTACTATTCGACGCTCTCCACCGAGCTCACCACTGGTACTGGTCCATCCGTGTTCTACATGGAGAACACCGAGCTACCCAGGTTCGTTGCGGGCGGCTACCTTCTCAACTTGACGCCCTACCTCAAAGCCGACCCATCGTTTAACCTCTCAGACTTTATACCAAGCATAATCAACACCTTCTACTATCATGGGCAGCTTTACGCTGTGCCGAAGGATTGGAACGTGCTCGCGGTGTTCTACAACAAGCAGTTGCTAGCCATGGCTGGTCTACCGCCGCCTCCGCAGAACTGGAATTGGAGCACATTCCTCTACTATCTTAAGACGCTTAAAGCCAAGCTGCCAGCAGGCTACTACCCCATGGTCCTCGGACCCCAGTGGGCTAGGATACTCGCATTCGTACATGAGGCTGGCGGCGACTGGGTGAACGCTCAGGGGACGGGCACGCCTTCTAACACAACACCAATCTACGAAGGGCTAGCATTCTGGTACGGGCTCTACCAGGATGGATACGCTACGCTGAACACTAATCTGGCTGCGGGTTGGAATGGTGGTGACTTCGCGCTCGGGAAGGTGGCCATGGTTGTGAGTGGGGGTTGGACCATACCTGTGCTTGAGAGCAACAGCTCGAAGGTTCCGATGGGTGAGTGGGGTGTGCAGTGGATGCCGAGCGATGTGCAGAGGGGTACAATGCTCTTCACGGTGGGTCTGGCTGTGAACTCTCACCTGAGCGCTGCGCAGACGCAGGCGGCTGTTAAGTTCGTGGAGTTCTTCACTGGAGAGCAGGGTCAGTTCCAGTGGGTGGAGAAGGGTTTGGCGCTGCCCACGAGGCTTTCGATACTCGATAACTCCACATATATCCACGACCAACCAATCCAGGCGTACATGGCTGAGCAGTACCCCTTCGCTTATGGGTGGGCGTACAACACGATAAACTGGGACGCCATGCACACACAGGTGCACGACACCGTTGCCAACCTGTTCGCTGGGACGATAACACTACAGCAGGCCTATCAGCAGATAATCATGGAGACCAACGAGTCGCTTAAGGGCTCCTAGGTGGGCGGAGTGAGGCATCTGAGGGGGCACGAGAGAGTCTCGGGGTTGGAGCAACTCACGGGCTACCTCTTCGTGCTCCCAACCTTTTTAATCCTCGGCGTATTCGTGCTCTTTGCGGCTGTTTACTCACTGTGGATAAGCCTGATGCACTACGACCCATTCTTCCACACGGTGTACCCCGTAGGCCTATCCAACTATAAATATGTGGCCTCAAGTCAACTCTACTGGTTCTCGATGCTGCACGCCCTAGAGTATACTGGGGTCGTGGTGACGATTCAAACATTCCTTGCCTTCTTCTTCGCGGTCCTCTTCAACGAGAAGACACCTGTGTCCAGGTTCACACGTGCAATAGTATTCATACCAGCAGTCACAAGCTCGGCGGTGATATCCGTATTATTCATATGGGTGTTTTCAGCTCAGGGCCTCCTCAACGCCTTCCTAGTGCATTTGGGCGTTCACCCCGAGAACTGGTTGGAGAGCACAACCTGGGCGTTCCCAGCCATAATGGGGCTCAACATCTTTACAACAGCACCCTACTTCATGATTATGTATCTAGCAGGTCTACAATCCATACCTTCATCCATCCTAGAATCAGCCGAGCTGGACGGTGTGAGGAATGCGTTTCAAAGGTTCAGGTACTTTTATTTCCCCATGCTGAAGTTCACCGTGTTCTTCGTTGTCGTCCTCGGAATCATAGGCTCAATGCAGCTCTTTGACCAAGTGTTCATAATGACTGATGGGGGTCCGGGTAACTCTACGTATGTCCCCCTCATCTATATTTATAACCAAGCCTTCGTATTCGATAACTTCGGCGCGGCCGCGGCCGCTTCATTCATACTATTCGTAATCATACTGATACTAACACTAGCCCAGCGTAGGCTGATAAGTGAGGTGAGGTGGGCATGAGTAGGATATCACCCAGAAGAGTCGCACTCTTAGCGCTGACGGTTTCGGTTCAACTCATTCTTGCACTCATCTATATTATCCCGTTCTACTGGATGGTGATCAAATCCTTCAGATTCACCATATTCGCAAACTTCCCACCAAACCTCCTCCCGACGCTGCAGACAGTTGGTAACTATGTGTATGTATGGCACTTCAGCGCCTTCCCTCACTGGTACCTGAACAGTACGCTAATAGCTCTGAGTGTGACCGCTGCGAGCGTGTTCATAGGCTCTCTTTCGGGCTATGCGTTCGCCAGGTTGAGGTTTAGGGGTAGGGATATACTTTTCTATACCGTGCTAGCAACACTCATGATACCCTTCCCAGTTGTGATAATCGCTGAGTACATCCTCATGGTGAATCTGGGCTGGGTTAACACATATCAAGCGGTGATTGTGCCTTCAACTGCTTCCGCTGTTAACGTGTTCCTGATGCGCCAATACTTTACCACGATACCTCAGGAAGTTGAGGATGCCGCGAAGATCGATGGGTTGAGACCCCACCAGATATTCTTTAGAGTCGCGGCGCCACTAGCCAAGCCCGCCTATGCTGCAAGCGCTATCTACACATTCATTGGTGCTTGGAATAGCTTCCTCTGGCCGCTGCTCGTCCTCCACTCAGTCAAAATGTTCACCCTTCCCCTCGCAATAAACTTTTTCAAGGGCGCAAACGGTTCACAAATATACTGGAATCAGATGACCGCGGCGGAGGTTCTCACTATGATACCCACCATTGTGATCTACGTTGTGTTCGAAAAATATTTCGTGAAGGGTATAGCCCTCAGCGGCTCGAAGGGGTGAAGGGCTATCACAGTCACACTTCGGGGAGTCACAAAGAAGTACTTCTTGAAGGGTCAAGAAATAGTGGCTGCACGAAACATCAACCTTGAAGTTAAGGATGGGGAGCTCTTCGTGCTACTGGGGCCTTCGGGGTGCGGTAAGACCACGCTTCTTAGGATAATAGCTGGGCTCGTTGAGCCAGATGAGGGTGAGGTTCTCATCGATGGAAAGGTTATGAATGGCGTCTACCCCTCGGATAGGAATGTTGCGATGGTCTTCCAAAACTACGCCCTCTACCCACACATGAGTGTGTACGATAACATAGCCCTCAACATGAGGGTGAGAAGGATTCCGAGGGAGGAGGTGGACAGGCGGGTGAGGGAGGTGGCTGACACGCTGAGAATAACCGAGCTACTCAACCATAGACCCAAAGAGTTATCGGGAGGCCAGGCCCAGAGGGTTGCTCTCGCGAGGGCCATGGTTAGGAATCCCCGAGTGTACCTTATGGATGAGCCGCTCTCCAACCTCGACGCCAAACTCAGAGTGGAGATGCGCGCCGAGCTCAAAAGACTTCACCGAATGGTGGACGCACCCATAATCTACGTTACACACGACCAAGTTGAGGCCATGACGCTCGGCGATAGGATAGCCGTGATGGATAAAGGTGTGATACAGCAGATTGGAAGCCCCATTGAGCTATACGAGAACCCCAAGAACACGTTCGTTGCAAGCTTTCTTGGTACCCCACCAATGAATATAGTATCAGCCGAGGAATTGGTCGGTGTGGATGGACTCAAAGCTCTTTCCCCGCCTGGCTCACTCAGTGGCTTAAGCGTGGGGTTCAGGCCTGGGGATGTCGCCATAGGGGATGGTCCGCTTAGCTTCGATGTTGAAGTGGAGTACGCTGAGCTTCTGGGTGACGAAGTTCTTATTCACGCGAAGAGGGGTTCAACAAGGCTCGTCATCCGCGCTGCATCTCATACCTACGCGGGGCAGACATCTCTCAGGGTTAGACTGGACCCAGCCAAACTCTACTGGTTTAACACTGAAGGAGAGGCAATAAGGCAGGGGTGAGTGAAATGGGTCATCAAGTAGGTGATTTCATACACACACTAGACCTCCTAGGCCTAACCCCCATGGAGGCAGCCGTCTACCTCTCAATTCTTAGACGTGGCACCGCTAAGAGCTCAGATATAATCTCAGAGCTAAAAATCCATCAACCCCAACTCTACAACATTATACTCTCACTCACAAGGAAGGGCTTTGTCAGGTCTTCTGGAAGCAGACCCAAGCTATATGTCCCTGTTGACCCATCCACTGTGTTTGAGGCGGTCATACGCGAGCTTCGTAGCGGTGAAAAGAAGCTCAGTAGCCTCTATAGGAACCCCGCCTCAGCCGGCGACGGCTCGAAGCCGATCGCCTGGTTCGCTAAGGGGCGGAGGAACACGGTTAGCACACTGCAGAGCATAATCGAGGAGGCGTCGGCGGAAATACTCATCGAGCAACCTCTAAGCCTCCTCAGCTCCACGCTTGGGAGGCTTGCCACCAAATCCAAGCGGGGGGTCGAAGTATACCTTCTGCTCTATGGTGGGGAGCCGACTGAAGCGGTCAAGCGGAGACTCGTCGAGGGCAGTGTGAGTGAAGCCCGCTACACTGGTCTGGGTCACTACCTACTCTGTGTCACGGATCAGGCGACATGTCTTTATGCGCCACGCAAACTCTTCTCTGGGACAGTTTTGGATGCAAACGAGTCCAACACACTTGTCTTCAGGGAGAAAGAGGTAGCAGACTTCTTTAACCACAACTTCTTCGTAGCTTGGTTCAAAGCCAAGGAACTATTCTCAGAGGAAAGAAGCTATAACAAGAAGGTGTACACGAATCAGAGAGCCGCCCTATATGTTCTTTCAAAGATCTTGGAAAGAGGAGGCAAGCCAAGGATCAGGGTTAAGGGAAGAAACACTAGAACTGGTAAACCCATCCAGCTTGAGGGTAGGGTGTTGGACACACGCATCGAAGAGGAGGTGTACAGCTTCACGCTTGACATTGGAAAAGCACTCGTGGAAGTGGGTGGTGAGAACGCCCTTGTGGAGACAGTGATAGCCGAGAGAGTGGAGATCTTGGAGGGTGGCTAAATACGTATGCTAACACGGAGGTCCTAAACCTCGGTGAATTCTATGCCACGCTGAGGAGTGGCGAGGTGACGGGTGAACCCCCAACGGGCGTGTACTGGGGGGACACAAGAATCATCGGTCAACTAGCATACTTCCTAGACGGCCAAAAGATACTCCCAACAAGAGTGGAGAAGGAAGGCTTCAGCCTTACCTACACGTATAGCACTGCGCACACCAGCTTCACGAGGAGGCTTGAGGTGTTCTACGACGGTCTGATTGAGCGTGTGAGCAACGCACCAAGCGGCCTCGTACTCAGGCTCACCCCGGACTTCTCGGATATCTTCGAGGTTAGAGGTGTGGTTAGCCGTGACTCGCTCGGTGTACCCAAGCCAGCAGCCAAGCTTAGCAGTGGGGGTGATGGGGTCCTCGTCCACTATCTTGGGACAGACAGCAGGGAGCGGGTCTTCAAGGTTAAATCGAATGGGAGGCTCACCCTAAACGATGAGTTGGAGGCGACACCTCGAAGCGGTGATTTAACTTTGAAGTTGCTTCTCACAAACAGGGTGAGAAGCCCATCGGCCACCTATGCAAAATACACTGAGGATTTCCCGAGGATTTCGGCTGACGACGACCTCCTCGCTCAGGCGTATGAATCATCGGTGAGAGATCTATTCAGCCTACTCGAAGCGCCTCCAAACAGTTGGTTCCCCCTTGCGGGTGTACCATACTTTAACTGTGTGTTCGGAAGAGACTCGCTTATCGTGGGGTTTCAAACCCTGATGTTCTCACCTAGGATCTCCCTAAGCGTGCTTGAGAGGCTCTCCACCCATATTGGGAGGAGGGTGGATGGGTACACTGAAGAGGAACCGGGCAAAGTTGTTCACGAGGTTAGAAGGGGTGAACTATCCGGTAGACTCACCCCCTTCAAAGCCTACTACGGGAGCGTCGACGCCACACCCCTCTTCGTAGCCCTCTACCACGAATTCAGGGCTTCCCACCCAAGCACACCCCTAGGCACCACCGTGAAGCGCGCAGCGAGGATGGGCTTAGAGTGGGTTGCATCCAAGATTGACGCCCATGGGCTCCTGGGCTATACTCCCGGCGTCCTAAGAAACCAGGGGTGGAAGGACTCTGACGACTCCGTGTTCCACTCAGACGGCTCACCTCTAAGGCCCCCCATATACCTAGTAGAGGCTCAGGGCTACGCTGATCTCGCGCTGAGGCTCGCCGCTAATATGGGCGGCGACCAAAGCAGGCGGCTTCTTGAAAAATCGAGCCATCTCAGGGAGAAGATTGAGGCGGCTTTCTGGTCGCCCAAGATCAACTATTACTCTGAGGCTGTGGATGGTGAAGGTGAGAGAGCCGAGATAGTCACATCCAACCCCGGCCACCTATTGTGGTCTGGCTCAGTAGAACACGCACAGGCGGAGAGGATAGCTTCTATGCTATCCGACCCAGAGCAACTCAACTCTGGCTACGGGGTGAAGACACTGGGGTTCCATGAGTTGAGGCACGACGCTGAGAGCTACCACAATGGTTCGGTGTGGCCTCATGATAACTCACTAATAATAAAGGGGCTATCTGACTACGGCTTCACTCAAGAGTTGGACGAGCTCGTCTCCGGCTTGCTTAAAGCCTATAAGGCGCTTGGGATAAACGGCTTCCCAGAACACTACTCGGGTTTTAAGGCGTGCGGCGACCTTAAACCCAAGCCGCTCGGATGCTACCCTCAGGCTTGGGCTGCGGGCGTAGTGTTCCTTGTAACACAGGCAATCCTTGGTATCAGCGTTACCCGTGGGGATGAGGGGTACGTTGTGCGCATCAAACCTCACCTACCAGCACGTCTAAGCCGACTAAAGGTGGGAGACCTACACGTTTTGGGCGGCCGGCTCAGAGTGGGCGTGGTGAGGGTGGGGGGTGATCTGAAGGTGCGGTATGAGTTCACGGTGAAACCAAGCGTGCAGTTTAGGGTTGAGGTCTAGAGGTTTAACCACACTATGGGGAAGCGTAGAGGCGTCCACCAGGGATTCTACACCATAACTTCACCCACATCCTATCTTACCGGCGCAGTGCGGGGTGGTTTCCCATCCATAGGCCAACACATAAGGGGTGAGATGGGCGGCTACTGGCATCCCCCAGTCAAAATCTTAAAAGGCTTCGAGTGTAGCGCGGGCTCAGCGAAGGTTGAGGAGGGCGCGCTCCAAGGGTTCCGCTACGGGTACAGTTGGGTCACCCACCTCTTCACATTCGCAGGGCTCACCATTAAAAGACACGTGTCTCTGAAGGGAAACACCTTAGAGGTGCACTACACTAGCAGTGATTACAGATACCCGCTCACCGTTAGGTTATACACGAGTCGTGTGCCCAGCTGGAACACCGACCTGAAATTTGAGCTCACACTCAGAAATCAGGGTGACACAGTTCACCTCAACTGGCGCGCAGGCACCGTGAACATCACGGCACATACACACCCTATGAAGGGGAAGTTGGTATCAATCGGACGCGGCCAACTCGTGTACACTGGTATAGGTGGAGTCCACATTAAGTTAGAGGTTAGCCAACCACCTCCCCGTGTAAGGCGATTAGAGGACGAGTACTCTACGTGTACAAGTCACCCGAGAATATACGGGGAAGTGTACAGCCGAGCTATGAGGAACCTCAGCAGCCTCGCCAGAGCCGACACACTCGGTGAATACTTTTCCGCGGGTCACCCAGAATTTCCATGGCTGTTCGGCGTGGACACCTGCTATGTGGTCGAACAAACAAGGTTCACGGGCTTCAGCAGGCTGCGCATGGCGGCTCTCACAAGCCTTCTATCCAACCGTGACCCAAGAATTGGGCTCATACCACACGAGGTCACTCACGGCGGAGGGGTCTACAACCCTGGGGACCTAGAGGAAACGCCCTTCTTCGTTAAACTATACCTGGAGTCTGCGTTCGACTCTGGTAGCCTCCAGCTATTGGAGAAAGCGTACAAAACGTGCAGCACCCTATTAGGATTCTTGGAGCGGTATGACGCGGATGGAGACCTGGTAGCCGAGGGGCCAGGCATAGTTGAGGGGGAGGGGCGGGAGAGGGGTGCGAAGATAGACGTGGCCTGCTACACCGCCTTAGCCTACGGAGCCATGGCCAAGGCCGCAAAACTCCTAGGGAACCCGGAATGCGAACGATGGGAGAAAGCTTGGAGAACAGTTAAAAGAGAAATAAACACCGGGTACTGGTCCGCCAAAACACACACCTACAGGCAACTCAAGCTTGGCGGAGAA
>CADDZQ010000043.1 GCA_902812505.1 archaeon | reverse complement strand
AGGCCCACGCCCCCCTCACACCAGTGGACATACCCATCGAGTGCAGAATCATGTTGGCCATGTTGCCCGGAGTGTATGGCCCAGCGTGGGAGCCTATGATTGCCTCCGGAGCGAATGCCGCCTTAACTTCATCCGACTCGAAATACTCATCCATAAAGTCGCCTACAGAGCCATACAACATGGTGGGAATAAGGTGATCCAGACCCTCCCCGCGTAGTTCATCTTCTAGGTCGGCTATACGGGGCGGGCTGGTTGTTAGGAGGTGTTTGTCAAACACATGGAAGAACCTCTCCCAGTCTTCATAGTATTTAACAGCAGTCTCAGCATCCCTTTTAGAGAACTTGGCAACCTCATCCAGTGTGTGAAGCGGGTCCCGCCAGATAACAAGCTGCTTACCGTCCGGGAAGGGTTGCACCATGGATGGGTCCATTCTAAGCACTCTAAGCCCGAAGCGCTCAAGCTCGAATTCACCCATAATGGAGGGTGGCATCAGGCTAAGCACGTAGCTGGCGCTTGAAACCCTGAAGCCGGGCCAGAGCTCCTCGGTGCGGGCAGCACCCCCCACCATGTTAGAGCCCTCGAAAACCCCAACCCGTAGACCAGCGCCTGCAAGCCTACACGCACAGCTAAGACCGTTATTGCCGGCACCGATAATGATAGCGTCAAAATCCATATTAACGCATATTTATGCATGGGTATAAGCCTATTCATGGAATGCTTCCAGTTTAAGCCCACCATGTTATAGAGTTTATAGGAACTGTCAAGCGGGGTGACCCTACCCTATTTTTCTGAGGGTTAAAAACAACCAGGTGGTCCGATGAATAGCTTTGGACTTCTTCCCATCATGCTTCCTAATCATCTAATAGTTTATTGTTTAAGTGGTTATACTTTAAGAATCTTTGAAACAGAAGGTTTTTATAGATGACCATTTTTCAGTATGCTATGTCAAAAGATGTCTTCCTACGTAAGGCTACGGGTCTTGTGCGTGAGTTCAGTGTGCTCGACACAATCTGGATAAATCTTGGCCTCGTAGGTATAATATTCTCTTTGACCTTCATAAGCTCAACTGCGCCACTCACAGGTGGCAACCCAGTCTACGGAGGACTATTAGCCCTCTTTGGGACACTGCTCGTGTCGCTCGCATTCTCAATCGTTGGGATCGTGGCGGCGAGGTCTGCGGGTGACTACGTGTTTACAAGCAGGTATCTTAACCCAGCTGTTGGCTTCGTGGGTAACGCGGGGTACTTTGTGGCCACGGTTCCACTCTTTATGGGTATCACGATAATAACCCTCGAATCCTTCGGTCTCGCAGCAATGTTCGCATACATGGGTCTATACCTCCATAACCCTGGTTATCTGGGTATAGCCACCACCCTGCAAACACCCGAGTACGAGCTCCTAGTTGGGGGAAGCATAACTGTTCTTGCAAGTATACTGCCAATATTTGGAAACAGGCTATTCAAGATTCTAAGCAGGGTGATACTTCCCTTAGTGCTCATATCTGTGGTGGTGATGTACGCCGTGCTAGCGTTAACCCCCCAGTCGGTTGCATACGCGAGGCTTCAGGATATCGCCTCTAACAGCACACTGATTTCATCCGTGAACGCCTTCGGCTCAGCCTATAATAATCCTCCGCCTTCAATCAGTGGCTTCGCCAACATACTCGCACTCAACGCTGTGTACGTTGTGGGCTTCTCATACGTAATATCTGCTATCTACGTTGCTGGTGAGGTTAGGCAGGTGAGACGTAACATGCCTCTTGCAATACTTGGAACACTCATCATATGCTTCCTCATATTCTTCGGCTCCTTAGCCTTCAGCTACCATACATTCGGCTATAACTTCCTCTCAAACCTCTACGTCATGTCCATCGACTATGTCAAGTCCCCCTTCCCCGTGACCCCATACCTCGACTTCCTAGCCGCCGCAATAAGCGGGAACCTATACGTGGGTATATTTATAACCTTGATGGCAACGCTGCAACTCGCCTGGTATCAGGCGAACGCCGTGGTGGTGGGCTCAAGACTACTACTCTCATATTCACTGGACAGGATACTGCCAGATGCATTCGCCGATGTGAGCCAGAGGTTCCATGTGCCAATAAAGGGCATAGTGACCTGTCTGGCAATAGGCTTAATCACAGCAGTACTCCTACTCTTACCGTCAACCTCAGCTGTGGCCTTCCTGATGAGCTCCGCGGCTGTGGCCATAATACTCTTATTCCCGATCGCCGTTGTGGGCATAGCCCTAATCAACTTCCGGATCAATAGGAGGGATGAGTACAACTCTTCACCTGTCCCCTCAACGCCATTCGGAGGCCCCCTCTACTGGATCGTGGCTGCGGGCACAGTCGTATATGCGCTCGTCACCTTCTACTCATACGTTACAACTCCAGCAATCTTCGGCTTCGCGGGGCGGGAGGGGCTCGAGCTGATATTCATACCTATCATAGTGCTCTTCGGATTATTCTACTTGTCGAAGTGGATAAACAAGAAAAGGGGTGTACCAGTGGATCTAATATTCAAGGAGCTACCACCCGAGTAGACTTCACTTTAAGGCGACCACACTCATAGCCTCATATATGAGGTTGGCCGCTAACATGGATGTGAGCTCCGCGTGGTCGTATGGAGGTGAGACCTCGACTACGTCGAAGCCAACCATGTCAACCCTGAAGCCCCGCAGCAACTCTATTAACTCCAAACTCGTGAGACCACCCACCTCCGGGGTGCCTGTACCCGGGGCGTAAGCGGGATCAACGCAGTCAATATCAACCGAAACATACGTCTTACCGCTGAGCCCATTGATCGCTGATAGAACCCCACCAGCATCCCTTTTCACTTGAGGCGCGGTGTAGAACACTGTCCCAAGCTTCGCAGAGTCCTCCACATCGGTATGGGAGTACACAGATCCCCTGATACCCACCTGTATAACCTTATTCACCAAGCCTTCCTCAAGCGCCCTCCTAAGCCACGTACCATGTGTGTACCTTTTACCCCAATAGTTATCCCAGAAGTCAAAGTGAGAGTCAAAGTGCACCAGGTTGAGCCTCCCGTGAATCCCGCTCAAAGCGCGTAGCACTGGTAGTGTAATTGAATGGTCTCCCCCAGCGATGAACGGCGTGCACTTCCCACCAACCTCACGAATAACCCCCTCAATCCTACTCATAGTGTCCTCCACGAATCCGGGTACAACATCCACATCCCCATAATCACACGCGTTGAGCTTCTCGAAGGGGTAAACCCCGAGGAACATGTTATACGGCCTAAGAAGCCGTGAGCCCTCCCTTATACCAACCGGACCGAACCTTGCACCCGGCCTAAAGCTTGTAGCATCATCGAAGGGTACACCCACAAAGGCCGCGCGCACGCCACTCAGGTCCCTATTGTAAGGCAGCCTCGCATAGGTCGCGGGCTGAGAGAACCTAGGGGAAACCATTGCATCCAGCTGCCGCATGCCCACAACACACGGTATGGATATTAAGCCTTTCGAAGCATGACCACACCATACAAAAGCAGTAATCAGCGTCAACTAACTACGATTAATAAAAAAATTGCGTTGACATCACTGTGGTTTCCACATAGCAGTTTCCCACGTCAAGCAACAAAACACACCACCAACTGATCCAGACACAATTGATGATACTACTCCCATGTCATCGGGGATAAGGCGAGGTCCTCAAGGTAGGGATTCGCACGCCTCTCCTTCCTTATCAACTCGCGGTCAACATCACATGTAGCCAAGCCGTATTCACCCCTAATACTACGCGTCAACTTAGCACCGTCCGGCCCAACCACAACTGAACTACCCGCGAAGGAGTATTCGCCCTCCACCCCTGCTAGGTCTGAGAAGCCAACGTACAACCCATTCTCAAGCGCCCTACTCCTCAGATATATGTTCACCCTATCCCTGCATTCGGCTGGCTGCGCGGAGGGGTAAACGATGAGCTCCGCACCACTTAGCGCTAGGCTACGTGAGTACTCTGGGAACTCGAGGTCATAGCATATACCCACACCAACCCTGACCCCATCCACATCGAAAACTACTGGCTTCGAACCCCTTTTGAAAACCTCCTTCTCAGCCGCCCAAAGATTAACCTTCCTATACACGCCGGTCACATCCCCACTCGAATCTATAAGCACAGCGGAGTCGTAGACCCCACCTTTGTACTCCTCGACCATCCCAATCACCACATTCAAACCCAGCTCAGAGGCCAAGCTTGAAACAAAACGTGTGGATGGGCCAGGCACACTCTCAGCCACCCTAACAGCGTCCCGAAGCACACTATAACCTGTAACACATAGCTCAGGGAACACCACAAGTTGAGCACCCCTCTTTGAGGAAGCCTTCAAAAGCCTGCCTACGAGTCTCAGATTCCTATGCTTATCAAAGGAGTATGCGTTCATCTGAGTAACAGCGACCCTAAACATAGAACCACGTATACTAGCTATCAGATAAATTTAACCAGTATGCAGAACCAGTCGCTCGTTCTAGATGAGAGGATGGGTTGGGAGGCAGCAACCGCTGGATAACAACACCAGCCTCACACAAGTTTTATGACTTATAACGGTTTGATGTGAACACTTATCATCGTAGACCAACTAACACTCCTGATGTGCTATGGTGTACAAGGCTGACCTCAAACAGGTTTGCGGGTGCGGGATAACAGTGGAAGCTAAGTCGACAGATGAGCTAGTCTCTAAGGTTAAGGATCACGCAGCCAACATGCACAACATAAAGCAGGTACCACCAGAACTCGCCGATAAGCTAATGAAGGCAATAAAGCAGGAGTAAACACCCACCCCCTCCTCTTTTTTTAAAAAACTAGTTACGCTGAGCCTCTGGATTGTTGCAGAGACCCACCCTCTTCATGTCATACTATCTTTATGTATTCTGGAAGTATTGGGTTATCGTGAGGCCATATGGTGTAGGTGTCCGTGATTGGTTTTTCACCAGCCATTATTACAGAGCGGTCCTTGATCCAGAGCTTTATGTGTGTCTGAGTCATGCTCAACACCTGTGAAAGTAGCCTTGACCTAGAAGGCAACATAAAAACTGTGAGGTCCCCGTCGCGCTGTGTTCTTATAACCCTGTAGGCTAGGCTCTCCACTAATCTCTCAATATCCGATGAGAACATGTTCTCAAGCAGACTTATCCCGTCGACGACAAGGGCCTTACCATCCTTAGATTTACTTTTGAGCTCTTCAACCACATGGGAGACGTCGAGGTGTGAATCAGCCACTCGCTTTCTCTCTATCAGGAAGAAGGGCTCATCATTTTTGTTTCCCTGCCTTGGGGCGGAGGCCACACGTAGCCTCTGAGTTAACGCCTCAGTGCTTACGTGGGGTCTGAATATGTCCACGACTTGCTTTGGGTTCGCCCCGAGTAGTGGTATGTAGAGGCAGCTCCTACCCATGTTGAGGAAGTTTATTGCAAGAGGTATGGTGATAAGGCGTATGGCTGAGTAGGGCACATTCTCCTGGTACTCTATTGTTAGGGTGGTTCCCTTGGGTATACCTCCGAAAACCTCGTCGAGGATGCTTCCGTAGGAGTATGTGTCTGGGTCGGGGTCCTTTTTTGGTTTGGGTGTCTTCGACTTAGCGTAATCTGGTTCCACGTATGGGGGCACATGGTTGAATTTGCCTCCGACCAAGCTGAAGAGATATCTGTGCTGCTCTATGGGTGTCCCCCTAAGCTTGTGCACAACTATTTCACGTATTATTCTACCAGATTCCTCCGTTCGAAGCAACTCCACTATACCATCCACCAAGTAGTCCATGGTGGTCTTAGTGGGCTCCTCACTCACAAATATGAAGCGGGCGTTTGAGCCATCCGCGAGTGCTATGAGCGTCTTCTCCGTCTTTATCCGCGTCTTATCATCCAGCTCCTTAGCAAGCCCATCCCAAGTGTCGAGCACCACTAAGACATCCCGGTTGTCACCTCTGAGCTCAAGCGTCCGTCTAATAATGGATTCAAGTGTGTCCAGCCTGACATCTACGAATTTCCCACCGCTGAGAAGCTTGCCAGCGTAGGATATCTGGGTGTAGAGCTTTGTCTCTGAAACCCTCGAAGAAATATATATTCCGTTCCCGTAACCGAACTCCTCCAAAATCCTCAGCGCGAGAGTGGTTTTACCGCACCCCGGCTCCCCCTTAATCAAGAGTGTGTGACCCTTAACGCGTAGAAAGTGGGCCAACCCATCCAGCCTAGTTATTGGTATGTGGTCAACTGAGCTCTTGTGAGAACTCACAGCACTCAAAGCTAGTATACACTATTCGTTTTAAACCTATCGATAAAACAATACACTACTATTAAACTAAACATGGATTTAAACCTTCCAAACACTAGTCTTACATATATCATGATGTACCCCCCAGAAATTTTATCAAAGAACTGTACGAAAACATCATATAACGCGCTTTGAGACTGTCTTTAGAGATTAAACCCACTAATCAAGGCTTGTGTGCAGTTAGTTGCGGCTACTGCTACCGGCTTTGTCCTTCACTTGCTCTGGGGTACTAGGTGCTGATTGATGAGAGGTGCTTAGGGTATTTAACACCCCCCTAGTTGACACCCATCGGACCACTGCTAAGTAGACGAGGAATAGGGGTATCAGTATAAGATCAGATACTTTCACTACTTCCTCGGTGAACCAGAATGTGGCGAATGTGAGGAGGAGTGCGGCGACTAGCATCTTCATGTTCGCCTGTTTAACCCTGCGGACTTGGAATCTAAGAATGTATGTAAACACTACTACGAGCACTACGCCTAGTAGCAGGCCGAGAATGGTTGAGCTGTATGAGTTGGGTAGTAGCGCCACGAGTACTATAGCGGCCTCGAACGCTTCAACCGCTCCAACACTAAAACCAGTTGCGAGAACCCCCCGCTCAAACTCCTCCTTATATGAAGTCGACGACGCCTGCTTGGACCTAATGTACGACCTTCTGGCGCTACGTGTCAGTCTTACCCCGAAGTATAATAGAAGCACACCCGCTATAAGCCTCACAGCGAACACTGGTAGAAGAGATATATATTTACCAACAACCGCGGTCGGTATGAAAACCACTAAAACACCTAGTGAGACAGCGAGGAAAGAGGTGTGCCTTCTACTCTCCGCGTAGAGCGCTAATCCCACAGCAGAGGCCTCAGCAAGCTCTAGGAGGGTTATCCCCAAGGCGGCCAAGAATATTCCAGGGTCAAATTGCACATGAGTTTTTCACAGTGGAATCATATAAGCGCTTCCAGAAACACGCTGACAATTAGATATATAGTGGATTCTCTAAAGAGCGGGATTCGCGTGTATAGTGGGTTGCGTTGACTGGGTGTTATTATTGTGTTGTGAGGCCGTAGTGGTGTTCGAGTACGTGATGGTATTCTTGAACCGATGCTAGGGAGCCCGCCGCCCTCTGCACGACCTCGCTTAGGGCGGGGTGAATGTGCATTGAGTCGAGTAACACGTTTAGGTTGGCGTCAGGTGTACTCATAACGTTGACCACTTCCTGTATCAGTGTGGATGCGTATGGGCCTATTATGTGTGCTCCGAGAACCTTCATTGTGTCCGCGTGGACTATTATTTTTGCAAAGCAGTCTCTGATACCCATGGCTTCACCCTTAGCGGTGTCCTGGTAGCGCTCCACACCCACCAAGACCTTGTCTTCACCGTACTTCTTTACGGCTTCGGACTCCTTGAGCCCAACACTCGCCACCTCGGGGTGTGTGAATACGGCGTGAGGTACGGCTGAGTAGTCAACGTTTACACGCCTCCCAAGCCACGCATTATAGTAGAGTATAATGGCGTCGTAGTTCGCCCTGTGCTTGAACATATGGCCACCCGTTGCGTCACCCAACGCCCATATATTCCTTTGGGTTGTCTGGAGGAATTCGTTAACCCTTATCCAACCTTGGGAGTCAACCTCAACTCCGCTACGCTCTGGGTGCAGTATGTCCGTAGTGGGAGCGCGGCCAGCCGCGATCAGAACCTCAGCCGCCTCAAAGACCCTCTGAGCACCAGTGGACCTATCCCTAGCGTAAACCCTTTTCCTACGGGGGTTTAAGCGCTCAATCCTGAACACCTCGGTGTTGGTAACAACCTTCAGATGTTTGGAGAGCATCCTAGCGGCGAGGACAGATACCTCTGGCTCCTCATCGGGTAGGAGGCGCATGTTCCTCCCAACTATGGTCACATCTGTACCCATGGCTGAGAAGAAGTGGGCGTACTCGGCCGCTATGTAGCCTCCGCCCACGATTATCAGGCTATCGGGTTTCGACTTTAATTCGAGCACACTATCACTCGTAAGATAGCCAGCCTCATCTAGTCCAGCGATTGGGGGAATATACGGCTTAGAGCCTGCGCCGAGGAAAATCATATCGGAGGTTATAAGTTCGCCTCCAACCCTGAGGACATAGGGCTCCACGAACTCGGCTGGCTGATTATAGAAACGGATATTCGGCGACTTGGATAAGCCCTCCCTTATCGCGTTGATTTCGGAGCCTATCATGCTGCGCATCCTATCCATAATGTATTCGAACCTTACACCCTCAATTTTCACATCCAAGCCGAACTCCGAGGCTACCTCGATAAGCCTAACAAGGTCAGCGGAGTACAAAAGGATCTTCGAAGGTATACACCCACGAGTCAAACAGATACCCCCGGGGGTATCCTTATCTATGACCGCAACCCTCATCTTGGGGTTATCCCTCAACATTAACTCGACAGTTTCCATCACAGAACCAGTTCCAATGACAACCAAGTCAAAACGTTTGGGCTTAACCATAACACTATCTGAGGATACAACGTATATAAACACTAACAGCTAGCATGGTGTGGGTGCATCCAGCTTCAAGGCGCACTCAGAGGTTGGTTAGGCTTTAATTCCCATTATTGTTAATAATGGTGTGCCCGTTGACCCTGCACTTAGGAGACTGCTTGACTACTTTAACGGTAGGGGACTTATGGCCTCAGAGGGCACGAGCCTAGATCTCCAACAGATGAGGAAGGGATTTCTTGAATTATCTAAACTGGTGCCACGCGAAGCGGTGGCCTCAGTGAGGGACTTTAGCGTCGAATACTGGGATAACGTCAGCGTACCCTGCCGACTCTACACACCTAAGGAGGAGGCTGGGGAAAGGCTCACGGTGTTCTATCACGGCGGAGGCTTTGTGCTAGGAGGCATAGAAGAGTATGATGGACTGTGCAGAGCGCTTTGCAACGCCTCCCAGACGAAACTACTCTCGGTGGGTTACAGGCTCGCACCGGAAAACAGGTTCCCCGCCGCCGTTGAAGACGCAGTGGCCGTACTCGAGTTCGCCGCGGCACACGTGGAGGACCTGGGGGTGAAACCCGACAGGCTCATCGTTGCCGGTGACAGCGCAGGTGGAAACCTAGCAACCGTGGCCGCAACCCTCACGAGGAGTAAGATTAAGCTGAAGAGACAGGTCTTGGCATACCCCGCCGTATCCTTCGATGTATCCTCCTACTCCCACACCGAGTACTCTACTGGCCTATTCCTCAACCGAGCACAACTGGAGTGGTTCGGCAGGCAATACCTAACAAAGCAAGCCGACGTATTGGACCCACGCTTTTCACCCATACTCTTCGAAGACCTCAGAGGTTCGCCTCCCACACTTATTGTGACAGCCGAATACGACCCACTCAGAGACCAGGGGGAGGCATACGCAACCAAACTAGCCGAGCAAGGCGTCCCAGTCACAAGGATACGCGTGGGTGGGATGATCCACGGATTCCTAAGCTTCTTCGGCGTGCTCAAACCCGCGAGAGACACACTCAACATGATAGGCGCAATAATAAACACCGACACAATAACCGAATTATAAAGAGGCAGGCGAAACTTGCGGAAACACAACATGGCAGAAGAATAATTCAGCCTTAATATAACACAAGGCGTTCTCACGGGTTTTGGCTCACGCTTTCAACACGCCAAAAAGTGTACACACATGTGTACATCTACTGTACACGTATGGTTATGTGTGGTGGGTTTTACACTCAGCATTATAAGCTCTGGCAAACAGATTTATTTGACCTGAGTTGACCTCCAAAATGTTCGCGTTTGGTAGGAAGGGGCGTAAGGCCCATGTGGGAGAAGTGGATTTGGCTATACTTACTGTGGCCCTCATCGCGGTGGCGATTTCGGGCTATGTGCTCTATACTGGTATACAGCCTCAGAGTGGCACCGCCACGCAGGGTGGCTCGACGCCAAGCCTCGTAACATCCACTTCAAACTACTCCCTAACACTTGTGATAACCACCAATAATCTATGGAATGGAACAACACCCCAGCCACGATACTGGGTTCTCACACCAAACGGGCTTGAATCATCCGCGAATATCGAGCTGCCAGCCCACACACTAATAGTGCTCACGATTATAGATTACGATTCACCCACACCCCTGCCAACCCAGTTCGCCCAAGTCACGGGTACAGTGGGCGGCGTGGTCTACCTGATAAACAGCACCACGGCTGGTAGCGGTAACCCCAACCTCTCAGCGGCCACGGCAGTGAGCTCCTTTAACCCCAACACTGGCGTAGCGCACACCTTCACTATACCCCAACTGGGCATAAACATACCTTCAGCACCAGGGTCAGTTGAGGTCGCTGAGTTCTACATAAACCAGACTGGAACATTCACCTGGCACTGCATGGACCCATGCGGCATAGGCCCAGGAGGCTGGGGGGGCGCAATGAACACACCGGGATGGATGGAGGGTAACGTCACCGTCTACAACCCATAAACCCTTATTTTAGGGGTTGAAGGAGATGTCCCAGACCCTCACCACACTCGGAGATAGGACGCTGAGGGTGGTGAGCTCATCGCGTAAATTTATGCGCATAGGTCTGGGTTCACTGTGGGTTATAGACGGCGCACTACAGCTACAACCAGCGATGTTCACCCCCAGCTTCCCCGTGAACGTGGTGGGCCCGGCTCTGCAGAGCCTCCCCAATCCAATCTATGGATACTCTCTAAGCATTCTTCAAACGTATATAATACCCCACATATCCACATGGAACATCCTCTTCGCATTTTTACAGCTGCTTATAGGCATCCTAATATTGTCGAATCGTCAGACACTACGCGCACTGGGCCTAGCCCTATCACTTGTTTGGAGCGGCTTCCTCTGGGTGTTCGGGGAAGGTTTG
>CADDZQ010000042.1 GCA_902812505.1 archaeon | reverse complement strand
TGACATAATCCACTATGTTAAGACCTATGATGGCGTTTTGCCCATTGAGTTAGCGAAGCCCTCTGATATCGATACAGCCAAATATATTGAGCTTCTTAAGTCAACTTTTGAGCAAGTGTTGGACGCAATCAACATAGACTTCGATGAAGCTATGGGTGAGAGGACACTTGAATCGTTCTTTACTGGGAGGTAGGCTCACTGGGCCTTCGCTGTGAGCTCAACCGACCAACTCTCTAGCTGGCTCTTTAACTCTTCGTTTATGTAGGGCGCGATTATCACCACGGCTCGATCTCTGAATTCGTTCTCTGACAAGTGCTCGATCTTATATGATATGACGTATATGGGCATGTTGAACACCACCTTGTCGCCTTGGCGTGTAGGTGAAAATGGTTTCAATAGCTCAAGAGTTTCCTTCGTCAAAGGCGCTGACACTTGGGCTTCATTTTGAGTGGAGAAAACCATCAGGTCCGACTCCTTTGGGTTCCACTCCTTAACCGTCCCTATTAGTTCTTCTTTAACCGCTTCAACTATATCCTTTTGCTTCACCGACTCGTTTACTATGTTACCATCCTTGCAGTGGATCACCAAACTGCTCAATTGTATCGTTTAGGCATCTGCTAAAGCTTTCTTAAGCATTTCTGTGGCACTCTTAATATCTGGTTTACCTTCAACTGTGAGGGGTATCCTTGTGAACACGTGTTTCACTTTTTCCCCATCTATAACGAAAACCTGTGGTATTTCAACACCTCCGAAGTCATCCTTTTCTCCGTGCTCAACAAGGAAACCGTAATCCTCATTTCTAACTTCAAGCTCAACGCCGAGCTCGGCTGCTACACCCTTGCAGACTGGCTCGACGTACTTCTTAACATTATCCCAGTCGGCGGTGACCAGTAAAATCTTCTTCGACAATGTAACAGGAAAATATAAAACGGTTATTTTAGAGTTATCTCGAGTAGGTACCATGAAATCCTACCATCACAACTTAATCCGCGTTAACACACCGCTTACCAACCCTCAAATGGGTGTCCGCTACTAAATATGATTATAGGATATCGGAAGAAACACCTATGTGCGATTTGTGCAGTGGCTCTAGCCTTGATTAAGGAGGCCACCCTGAGTGACCTTATGATTCGTGTATATGGATAATTTTTGGAAACACTTAAAGCGATAGGAGTAGGTGTTATCCACGTGCGTGTGAGCGCTTCTGCACCAGGTAAAATTACGTTATTCGGAGAACACGCGGTGGTCTACGGTAAAACCGCCATAGTTATGGCCATCAATAGGCGTATTAGGGTTGAACTCTCTAGGCGTAACGATGGCAGACTGGTAATAGACCTCCCTGATATTTCGGTAAAAGGTGTTAGGTTAACAGTTAACCTTGCAGGGGGAAGTTCCATGGAAGCGTTAGACTCGGGGAGCGCAGCCTCCTATGCACTCCAAGCTCTCAAACTCGCTTCAGAGAAATTCGGAGGAGACCTCGGCTTAGACGTCAAGATTGAATCAAGCATGCCTGTTGGCGCGGGGCTTGGAACCTCCGCAGCGTTGAGTGTAGCTACACTAGCAGCCTACGCAGCGCTTCAGGGCTTCGAGCCTACTAGAGACGCGTTGGCCAAAATGGGGAGGGAAGTAGAAGTGGCCGTACAGGGGTCTTCGAGCGGCATGGATGCGGCTGCCGCCGCCTACGGGGGCGCCATACTCTATCGTCACGTGAAGGGAGACGCGCAAATAGAGCGGCTCTCGTTTGGAGAGAGGATTATCCTAGCGGTAGGGTACACCGAGCGGGTTCTACCCACGTCTGAGAGTGTTAAACTAGTCTCCAAAATCTTCTCAAAACATAACTCAACTGTGATAAGGGTGCTGGATGCTATTGGTGAGCTAGTGTTAGAGGCAAGGAGAGCGCTGGAGACGGGTGATATTAAGGGTGTGGGTGAGCTCATGAACATCAACCATGGCCTACTCTACGCACTTGGTGTGTCGACACCCCGCGTTGAGCAGATAGTTCAGGTGGCTAGGGGTGCTGGTGCGCTTGGTTCGAAGCTAACGGGCGGGGGGATGGGCGGCTCAGTTGTTTGTATTTGCCCCGACAACAACACGCTTGAAAGCGTTGTGTCCGCTATAAGGATAGCGGGTTACACGGCTTTCGGCGTCACGGAGGATAGGTATGGTGTTATGCTCGAAGGAAAAAGCTAATTTTAACCTAAAACCGCTCATGGAGAGGAGGCTTCAGTGGCTTTGGATTTAAACAGCTTCAAACCCCTTCCTAGAAGCTTTTTCAGAAGGGAGACGATACTCGTGGCAAAAGAGTTGCTTGGCCAACTACTTGTCAGGGTGCACGGCGACTCAGGCGTACTCGTAGGCAGAGTTGTTGAAGTTGAGGCCTATAAGGGATTAGAAGACCCAGCCAGCCACGCGTACAGGGGTAACAGGGGTAGGGCGAGTATTATGTTTGGAGATGTGGGTTATGCTTACGTGTACTTTACATATGGTAACCATTTTTGTTTAAACGTTGTGGCCAAAGATGAGCTAACAGCCGCTGGGGCTGTGCTTTTTCGAGCTCTCGAGCCGTTGCAGGGCGTGGACATTATGATGAAAAATAGGGGTACAACAAGGCTACTCGATTTGACGAGCGGTCCAGGTAAACTCACCAAGGCTTTCGATATATCGCGCTCGTTCTACGGCGTTGACCTCACAAGTAAGGGTGACCTCTTCTTAGCGGAGGGATGGATGGGTAAGGATGAGTCCGTGTGCTCATCGCCACGAATAGGGATAACTTTAGCCAAAGAGAGGCCGTGGAGGTTCTACCTATGCGGTAGTCCCTACGTATCGAGGTGACAGCGTTTCTGTTTTACACATCCACGGCATATGGGCGCAGCTTTGTAGCTCTCTATTTTTCGTGGCGCACCATCTTGAGTGTGATGGGGGAGGGTTGGGTGAATGTATAGAAAAATCTGGGGACCACTGAGTGTGTCCACACTTCTCCTATGAAGGTTTTAAATTGCGCTGTATGTCATGTTTGAGTATGTCAGCAAACTAAAATATGTGTTTGAATAAGTTTGTGTGTGCAGCTGAATGTTAGAATCAACCGCGACGCTGAGGTTTTGAGTTATGATTTTAAAGAGATCTTCGAGGGTTTTGAGAAGGTTGAGGTTGTGCGCAGAATATTCGGCGACAAGACAGATGAGGTTTTATCGAGGACAAAGGTTGTGCTTTTCCCTAGAAAGGGCTACCTAGCCGTGGATGATGAGAACGGGTATATCCTTGTCAGCAAGCCCTACCTTAAGACCGCGGATGAGAGGTATATTTATCTTGACGTTATCCACGAATTGGTTCATGTGAGGCAGTTCCTTGAAGGCAAGAACCTCTTCGATGAGCGTTACAGCTACGTGGATAGGCCAACAGAAGTTGAAGCTTACAGGTTAACCGTAGAAGAAGCAAGGAGGATAGGGATGAATGATAAACAGATAGCCGAATACCTGTACGTTGAATGGATAACCCAGGAAGAGTATCAGAGGCTGCTCCATACGCTTGGAGTAAACATGGACGGCGTAAGCAAATCGTCGGGTACAAGGAGACGTGGAGGATGGCTCCAGACAAAGTAGCCACAGGCTGGTTGCTTTCAACGTTGACTTGGCAGCAATCCAACGCGCAGAACTTTGGTGAGGCTGTTTGAAAGTAAGCTTTGGCTACAGGGCTGCATCGGAAGAGCATCCGGCTGATGTTCTTCTACATAACTCTGTGGTAGCAGAGAAAGTAGGCTTTGAATTCATCGTTACGAGCGACCACTTCCACCCATGGTTCCATACCGATGGCCATTCGAGTTTCGCGTTGAGTTGGCTTGGAGCTCTTGGTCAGGCTACAAGAAGTGTGCGGATAGGGACGGGTGTCACCCCACCCATATTGAGGTATCATCCAGCCTTAATAGCTCAGGCGTTTGGTACGCTTGGACGGCTCTACCCTGGGAGGGTCTTCGTGGCTGTGGGCACAGGTGAAGCCATGAATGAAGTGCCACTCGGCTTCCCGTGGCCCGGGTTCGGAGAACGTTTTGAAAGACTGCGTGAGGCAATAGAAATAATTAAGAAGTTGTGGTCTGAAGACTTCGTAACCTATACGGGTAAGTATTTCAGGCTTGTTAAAGCCAACTTGTACGATAAGCCAAGCCCCCATCCGCCGATATATGTGGCGGGAATGGGTGAACACTCGGTTAGGCTTGCAGGCGAAGTGGCCGATGGGTATATGGGTGTTCCAGCCCCCAAAGAGAAGTATCCCGAAATATTCAACATACTCAGAGAGGCGTGCTCCACAAATGGTAGGGAGTTCGACGCTATGCCTAGAATGGTTGAGGTCTTCGTAAGCTATGACCAAGATTATGACAAGGCTTTGAGCTGGGTTTCGAGATGGAGGACGTTGCTTATACCCAATGTTTTAGCATCCGAGATCTATGACCCCAGGGAGCTGGAGGAGAAGGCTAAGAGCATTGATGCGAGACAGCTTACAATTTATCAAGTGAATGTGTGCACTAGTGTTGAAGAGGTAATTAAAGCGGCCGAGAAGTACATAGGCTACGGGTTTAATGAGATACAGCTTCACAGCTGCTCGCCTGATGAGGCGAAATTCTTGGATGACTTTGGGTCGAAGGGCCTACAATACCTAAAACAGCAATACGGAAAACCATGACCACACTGAACAAGCCTTTGCGCTCAACCTCAACAAAGCTTAAACACTAACTCAACCATAATTAAGTGGGTAATTTGAGAAATCCCCTTCCCCCAGGTCAGTTCTACTCGAAAAAGTGGGTTCTATACTCTGCTTTCGGAGAACCCAATGTGGACTTAGCTTCATGGAGGCTAAGATTCTCAGGGCTTGTGGATAAACCCTATTCACTGACCTATGGGGAATTGCTTGCCCTAAGTGAAACCAAGTATGTGAGGGATTTTCACTGTGTTACGAAGTGGAGTATTAAAGACGTGGAATGGGAGGGTGCTCCACTCGGCGATTTGATTAGGAGAGCGAGTCCTAGACCTCAGGCGGAATGGGTCTTATTCGTGTGCGCGGATGGCTACACCACGCCTGTGCCGCTTGAAGACGCGATGTCGAATGACTCCATAGTGGCTGTTAAGATGAACGGTAACCCGATCCCAAAGGAGCAGGGTTTCCCAGCTAGACCCTTCATACCTCACCTTTACGGATGGAAGAGCGCTAAATGGTTGACCGAGGTACGCCTACTTGAAGAGTATGTTGACGGCTACTGGGAAATGTACGGCTACCATGAGCGTGGACGCGTATATGAGGAAGAGCGGTATAAAGGCAACGAGTGGAAAAAGATAAAGAAAGGTGTTCGGGGAACCCTTAGCGCCGAACGGGTTTAAACCCTTACTTGCTTTTTACCCTTCTTCATGATACCCCTAAGCACGTAGTGGAGTATTCCGCCGTGTTTATAGTACTCAACTTCTACAGGTGAATCAAGGCGAACTTTGACACTGAATAAGAAACTCCCGCCATCCTTCTTAGTGACCTTAACGCTTAGGGTTTGACCCGGCGTGAGGTTATCGGGCACCACTATGTCTAACTTCTCGGAACCATCCAGACCAAGGCTCTGAGCGTTCTCACCCTCTATGAACTGTAGTGGTAGGATCCCCATCCCAACTAGGTTGCTCCTATGTATCCTCTCATAGCTCTCGGCGATTATTGCTTTTACCCCAAGTAGCGCTGGACCTTTAGCCGCCCAATCCCTAGAGCTACCAGCCCCATACTCTTTACCCGCAAGGATTACAAGGGGCACACCCTCAGATCTGTACTTCATAGCCGCCTCATAAACACTCATGATTGCGCCGTCGGGGTGGTGCACAGTGTAGCCTCCTTCCCTATTGGGAACCATTTTGTTCTTGACACCCTTGTTGTCGAATGTTCCCCTCATCATAACCTCATGGTTACCTCTCCTAGAACCGTATGAGTTAAAGTCTGGTGGCTGCACACCGTTCTCAATTAGATACTTTCCAGCGGGTGAATCCTTGGCTATTGAGCCAGCGGGTGAAATATGGTCTGTTGTGACCGCGTCGCCCAAGATGAGTAGAATCCTTGCACCACTTATATTCCTCCCAAGTCTAGGTTCAGTCGTCTTAAAATCCTCAAAGAAGGGCGGCAATCGAATATACGTGCTCTTAGGATCCCACAAATAGAGGTCGCCGCTAGGAGCATCGAGCTGGTCCCATTCGGGAACCATACCTTCAAAGTTGGAATACCTTTCACGATACATGTCTGGGTCTATGGTCGCCCTGATGACTTCCCTAATCTCTTCTTCTGAAGGCCATATATCCTTAAGATAGACTGGACCATTCTTACCATTCCCTACTGGCTGCCTACTTAAATCCTTGGTCACTGTTCCAGCCAGCGCGTAGGCTACGACTAGGGGTGGTGACATTAGATAGTTGGCTCTAACACTCCTGTGGATTCTCATCTCAAAGTTCCTGTTACCCGATAACACGCTGCTAACAACGAGCTTGTTGTCCTGTATAGCCCTCTCAACTGGTTCAGGAAGCGGGCCGCTGTTACCTATGCAGGTTGTGCACCCATAACCCACAAGGTTGAATCCGAGTCTCTCTAAATAGTTCATCAAGCCGCTCTTCACCAAATAGTCCGTAACAACCCTAGAGCCAGGCGCGAAACTCGTCTTTACATATGGTGGCACACGGAGTCCGGCTTCGTACGCCTTCCTAGCCAGCAATCCAGCTCCAACCATTAGTGATGGGTTACTTGTGTTCGTGCAACTCGTTATAGCCGATATGACCACGTCGCCGTCGCCCAGCTCGACAGGTTGGTCATTCATGTAAATCTTAACCCTCTTCTTGGTTGAGCCCTCCACACCGCGCTGTGGATTCACTTGCTCCACGAGTTTGTCTATGCTTGAAGGAACATCAGAAAACCTCAGATTCTGCCATGGCAGAGCCGGTCCCGCAAGCGTTGGCTCCACCGTTGATAGGTCCACTTCTATCTTCTCGGAGTACTCGAGTTCTCCATCCGAGGGCACACCGAACATCCCCTGAGCCTTTAAGTAGGCTTCAACGAGCCTAACATGCTCCTCCGCCCTACCCGTGAGTCTAAGGTAGTTGAGCGTTTCACCGTCAACCGGGAAGAGTGCAGCCGTAGCACCATACTCTGGGCACATATTTGACACCGTAGCCCTGTCTGGGATAGAGAGGTATTTGACACCCTCCCCATAGAACTCCACTATTTTACCCACTACGCCGTGCTCTCTCAGTATCCCGGTAAGCGTGAGAACCAAGTCTGTGGCTGTCACCCCAGTTCGCAGTTTACCTTTGAGGTTGACACCGACAACCTTAGGTGTGAGGAATGTTACAGGCTGGCCGAGCATTGCCGCTTCGGCTTCGATACCCCCAACCCCCCAACCCAGCACACCTAATCCATTGATCATGGTCGTGTGGGAGTCTGTGCCAACAAGAGTATCAAAGTACGCTAGCTTTCCGTTGCTGGTGACCTCAGAGGTAACCACAGTGGCTAGGTACTCCAAGTTAACTTGGTGTATAATCCCAACACCAGGTGGGAAGAGCCTGAATTTTGAGAATGATTTCTGGGCCCACTTGAGGAATCGGTAGCGTTCGGCGTTTCTCTCAAGCTCCTTCTCAAGGTTACGTTTTAAGGCGTCTGGCACAGCGTAGTAGTCCACTTGTATTGAGTGGTCTACGACTAGGTCCACGGGGACAATAGGGTTGATGAGTTTGGGATCAATCCCAGCGTCGTGAAGAGCCTGCCTCATCGCTGCGAGGTCAACTATAGCGGGCACACCAGTGAAATCCTGCATTATTACCCTCGCAACCCTGAAGGGCACCTCACGTTCAGCTGGCTCTGCGGGATTCCACTGCGCTAAAGCCTTAACATCATCCCAGCTCACCGCCACGCCATCACAGTTTCTGACGAGAGACTCAAGCATTATTCTGATGCTGAGTGGTAGCCTTGAAATCTTGCCCAACCCAGCTTCTTCGAGCGCTGGCAAAGAGTAGTAATCACACTTTTCACCCCCAACCATGAAGCTTCTGGTGGCACTAGAGGGACCAAAGGTTTTACTCATATTAGAACACCCCACACCCACTTGGAGACGATTTTCTGGCTCAGGAGAAAGTTATTCATAGCATTTCATCACGATTATTCCGTATTTACGATTTATAAATTCGTCGCGGAGAAGACTTTCAAAAAGATACTCTGATTAGCTGACTTAGTGTTACGGGATTATTGAATTTGTTTGGTGTTCAAAATGGTGTCCGTTGTGTGTCACTGCTTGATTGTCTATGAAAAACCGTCATCCAGACACCGCTGCGCACAACGCAGAGTCATTGTCTATCGACCAGTGCAAATGTTTAAGGCGCTATCAAAATTAAAGGACTGGATAATCTTGACGGTATCACGTTCGCTCTTGACGTTTATGCAGTGTATGCATAGGTCCATGGGTTTCAGTATTGGTGCGCCACACTGTGAGCAGAAGCCGCGGAGTTCTGGATTGGCTTTTCCACCACGGAATTTTTCAAGATAGGTCTTTACTGATTCTTCTTGGTCTTCCTCTATAGAGCCTGGACGTATGCTTCTTACTGCTCTAATCGCGTCCTCCGCGCTTAAGCCGAACAGGGCGCCAATAAAGCAGGCTGAAATTGTGCCTGTCCTGCCTAGTCCAGCATAGCAGTGCATCATTACAGACCTCTTCTGGGTTAGCAGATATCTGTGCAGAAAGTTAACCGCTTCCTCGATCTTGGACAGGCTCGGAGGTTCAAAATCATTCAAGGCTACCTCTTTAAATCTTAAACCCAGTTTTTTACACCAATCGCGTTCTTCAGGATGTGTCTCGAAGCTTAACACTACGCTCACACCTATCTTTCTAGCTTCAAAGAGATCATCCAGTGATTGAGGCTGAGAGGACGCGAGAAGACGCCCCTTGAGTAGCCAATTCGCATATAAAGTCATTATCAAGTCACATAACTATATACGTGAAAATTCACAATAAGCCTTACTTTGCAGGTTGCACTTTGGCATTAAAACACAACATGTAAATGAACATCCCGCATGTTTTCAGAGGGGATTGGTTGGCGACACGGTTCAATCTTGGTGTCTGGTGAATGTGGCTATGTGGGAAAACGTGTGCTACGGGGCAACTGCTATAATTGTCACATTATGGCTAACGCCCTCGCCGGCGCGCCATCGCCATCCATCACCCTTATGGGCAAACATATGAAGTATGCCTTTTTCGAAACCACCTCAACCAGCCTGTTTGAAAGATTCTCCACTATTATGATACCCGAGCCGAGAAGCGTCTTGTGCACCTCCGGGTCGCCCACGGTAGGCGAGTCTATACCAACACATTTGTACCCTGCCTGCACTAGGCTTTCTGCGAATCGCTTGCTAAGCGTTGGGAAAACACCGCTTTGTGCTCGTTCACGCATCCCATAATACGACGTGTAAATGAGTAGTACATCCTCGCTTCTACGGGTTATATCCCCGTCGGTGACAACCATTCTCGTGGAGAGTGAACCAGAAACATCTATTGTCTTAGCATATCCACACGCCGCGAGTGGATGCAGCATATCAATGGTTTTTCCATCAGCGATAAAGTGGGCTGGCGCATCAATGTGTGTCCCGCTATGTGTGCCCAGCGCCAGCCTTTTAAGGAACACGCCATCCACGGATACGTGTCTGTACTGCTCCACTGATGGTTGGGGGTCACCCGGATAGTAGGGCATACCCGTGTAGATATCGAGTGAGAGGTCAATCACGGTTGGGTTCTCTAAATTCAGCAATCTATCTCCTCTTATTGGTGCAAGGATTAAATTTATGTTCATCGATATACCAGGGTTTGCTTATGAGTGTAAGGAATGGTGGAAGGCTTGTTGTATACACTGTTTTGGTTTTAGTGGTACTGTTGGTGTCGGGTATAGTGCTCTACTATGCTCTCTCAATTCTTCGCTTGATTCCCATTAACTTTGCAACCTACGTAAAGGTTCTTATAACTGGGCTTGTGGGCTACGTCGCAATCTACGTGGTTGGCAGGGAGCTTCGACGGCTTCTGCACACAAGTCTGGGGCCTCAGAGGGCTTACCCCATCTTTTTCCTGTTCAGGGTTGCCTCATACCTGCTCCTTATAGCACTTATACTCGTGGTGGCGGGTGTTAACCCAACTGCGCTGCTTGCGGGTGGTACCTTTGCGGGTCTAGTTGTGGGGCTGGCTGGGCAAACAGTTCTATCGAACCTTTTCGCCGGCTTACTCATTGTGTTCGCCAAGCCATTCTCCGTTGGGGATAGGGTGACCGTCTTTGGTTGGCAGTATGGTATGTCCTTCCCATTCTATTCACCCAAGTTTTACTCGGAGGACAGATTGATACCCAGCCTTACAGGTAAGATCGTGGATGTGACGATGAACTACACCACAATACTCCTCGATGAAGGGGTGGAGGTTAAGATACCCAACAACGTTGTGATAACCATGGGCTTCATCATACAAGAGGTCGAAAGCCGCTGGGTAAGGGTGAGGTACGAGTTACCCGTGAGCCTAGAGGATAGGCTTGATGAAGTTCTGGGTTTGGTTCAAGAAGAGGTGGAGAAGAATGAGTGGGTTGTTAGCCCCGAAGAAGTCAGGGTGAACGTTGAGGCAATAACGCAGAGCTCCATACTCATCGTAATTGACGCTCCCTGTAAGGGAGCCTTCGAAGACGCGCCGAGAAGTTCAATCCTAAGGTCGATTTCCAAGGTCAAAAAAAGCTTCGACCACTCAGGATAGGGCTATGTGGATTCTACAATTTATAGGTAGCCTTTTGATGTGTTGACTTGTGTTGCGTATAGTAGTTCTTGTTAAGGTTGTACCCAATATCTCGCAGCTCAGGTTTGACCCCGTGCGAAAAACCTTGATCCGTGAGGGGGTAAAGAACGTTCTAAACCCCCATGATGAACGTGCAATAGAGGAAGCTTTACGTATAAAGGAAAAGCACGGCGCCACTGTGAGCGTTGTGTCCATGGGTCCACCCCAAGTTGAAGAGGTCTTAAAGGAGGCCTACGCCTTCGGGGTGGATAATGTTTACTTGCTGACTGATAGGGCTTTCAGTGGGGCTGATACACTCGCAACATCAACCGCGTTGTCGCTCATGTGCCAGAAACTGGGCTACG
>CADDZQ010000041.1 GCA_902812505.1 archaeon | reverse complement strand
GCACGTATGTTCTAGCCTGCTCCCTCATGTAGCTGAGGAGGTAGTAGGGTCCACCGATTCCTTTGCCTGTGGCTCCACTCGCCTTCCAGCCCACGAAGCTTTGGGCGCCTGGCCACGCACCCGTTGTTGCTCCACCCTTCCTGTTGGCGTACACCACGCCGAACTCTATTTTATCCATGAATCGCTCTATCTCCGCTTTGTCTTCAGACATTATTCCCGCTGTTAGGCCGTACTCTGTGCTGTTTGCTTTTGTAAGTGCCTCGTCGAGTGTCTCGAAGCCACCCACTACTAGTATGGGTACGAAGAGTTCCTTCTTGAAGAGGTAGTGGTTTTCGTCTAGCCCTGTAACAATTGTTGGCTCAACGTAGTAGCCTTTCTCAAGCCCGCCACTATGCAGTGTTCTACCGCCGTAGACGACTTTCCCAGCGCTCTTCGCATCGGACACATATTTTTCGAAGCTCTCCTGGGCTCTCCTGTTTATCACGGGGCCCATGAATACTTCCCGTCTTCTCGGGTCGCCCACTACCAATGAGGATGTTCGCTTGACGAGAGCCTCTATGAAGCCCTCTTTGACTTCTTCTTGGACATACACCCTTGAGGCTGCGGAGCACTTCTGACCAGAGTAGCCGAATGCGGCCCTCACCACTCCCTCCACAGCTTTATCGAAGTCAGCGTTCTTAGTGACTATCACGGGGTTCTTGCTTCCCATCTCGGACACCATTGGCTTAGGGTAGGGTGACTCCGCCGCGATCTTGCGGTAGAGGCGTATACCCACATCCATTGAACCAGTGAAGGCCACACCGTCAGCACCCCTTACAAACACGTCTTCAAACGCCTCACCTGGACCCGTAACAATGTTTATAGCCCCCTCTGGGAGACCGGCCTCAGCGTAGAGCCTGTACGCCTCGAGCGCGGTTAGGGGAGCCTCACTCGTGGGCTTCCACACTACGGTGTTACCGGTGATGAGGGCACCCTGCATCATACCGTTTCCAAGCATAAGGGGGAAGTTGAAGGGAGATATCACTGCCCACACGCCGTATGGTCTTGCGACACTATATGTTTCCTCACCGGGGGCGCCGGGATTCATGCGCCGCACATATCCATCCTCCTTCTCCATTAGGTTGGCATAGTAGCGCATGGCCTCTATTGCCTCATACACTTCAGCTATTGCCTCAAGCCTGTTCTTACCCGCCTCAAGTGTTATGGCGGCTGCCAGCCTGAATCTAGCAGCCTCAATCCTGTCAGCCGCCTTCCGCATCAACTCAACCCTCCTCTTATAGTCTGTATGACTCCACTCATCGAACGCCCTGCGCGCTGCCTTCAAGGCCTCCAAGCCGTGTTCGGCTGTACCTCTCTGGAACCGGCCGACAACGATGGATGTGTCGATGGGACTCGTCTTCTCAAAAGTCGAGCCAGCGGAGACCTCTCTTCCCCCAATATACATCGGATGGGTTCGCCCTAGCTCCTGCTGAAGCTCTGAGAGCGCCTTCTCGTAGGCTGGGTGTATCGACTCATCCGCGAAGAGTGTAACATAGGTTATCTTCGAGCTCATAGCAAGTGTTGGATGCCACAACGTAATATAATCCTTTCCAAACAGTTGTTATCCAAATGAGGAGTAGAGGGAGCAGTAGGCTTATGTTGTATGATAAGTGATAGTCGCGATGTTGTTTCAGGAAAGCTGCTATCGATGACCTGTTTCGCCCCAAAGCGGTGTCAAGGCCTAAGGCGAGCCTGACAAGTAAAGCGGCCTTCAGTGTTGGTGAGAGCCTTCATGAGCCACACTCAACACAGAGGTCAGCCATCTATGTGTACACTAAGGAGAAGGATGTGAGAAGGCTTACATCAGGCGAGTGGTTAGACCGGGAGCCCTCATTCACGGATGGGGATGAACTTCTCGGCTTCCTCTCTAACAGGAGGCCTCAGGCGAATGGCTCCGGGCACGCCGCGACCAACCTCTTCATTCTCACACTTGAAGGCTCAAATGAGGTGTGGAGGGCGCTGGTGCCCGGCCACGTTGAGGGCTTTGAGTGGATGTCCTCCGACAGTGCGCTCATGGCCTAATCAGATGAGGAGTCTGTGGATGAGGCGCGCAGGAAGGCCGCGGGCTTCGATGAGGAGAAGTTCGAAAACCCGTCACGCTTCATGTCCCTCTGGTAATTCAACACTCCCACACTCAGCGCGAAGCAGATAACAAAAAGAGTGCAGTTCTGGGAGTTTTCATCAGATAGTCGGGCTCAAAGCGTAGCGCTCACATACTATACTATACTATACTATACTATACTATACTATACGAAAAGCACTGTACAGAGCCAAGCTAGGCATCCTAAACACGGTAGATGGGGAGGTCAAATGTACGACCCGGGGTGGCTCTAGGTGGGCGCGCCAAGGGTCTCCCCCAATGGGAAAAGGATTCTGCTCACCTCAAGTCTTTGGAGTGACCGGGGTTCACAGCTAGGCGACCTCCCCGTTGTGAGCGTAGCGGAAGGAGAAGACATCAACTTGACGGGTGGTGCACCCTTCAGTTTATCATGGGGAGAGTGGTTGGATGATGATTCAGCGCTCTTCCTCGCGCAGAGGGAAGGCAAATCGGTGTTCTTCCGCGTCGAGGCGCCAGACTGGGCTCCAAGAGAACTCAAAAGTATAATGTTAAATGTGAACCAGCAGTGGTACCCCAAGTTCGCCATCCTGAACAGGGAGCCACTGGAGGTGGCGTTCAGCGCCCAGTATACCGCCACACCAACAGAACTATGGATCACTGGGCTCGAAGAGGTAGCCAGCCACCCCAAAGCTGTGACTGCCTTCAACGCCCCGCTAAAAAAGGAGATAGAGGTCCCCCGCATGAAGTTTTTCGAGTGGATAAATGATAAAATGAACGACAAACCTCGCCCCTTGGGGTGGGGTAAAGTTTTTTAACACTGAGCCTAACCACTACTTATGACACCCTCCTCCGGTCAACTCCATGGGGATGAGGAGCGGGAGCCGACACTTACTCCCGCAATACCAGAGGAAGGTGTCTACGAAGTAGAATACAAGAACAAGAGGGCAAACGTAGTCCGTCTTCTTCCAAAAGGCTGGCGAACATTTCTGCAAGGCTCTTCAACGAAGCGAACTACGAAAGGAGGCAACAATTCTTTCATGAAAAAGTGGACTTTAAGGAAACGTGGGACAAGTACTATGAGAAGTATAAAGAAGTTTTAGGTGTTAATGCACAGGCAGTGCTTCAGAAGAGCAACGAGGCGTGGTCGTCCTTCTTCTCCCTTCTAAAGTTGAAGAAAGAGGGGAAACTACCACCTCATATGAGGAAAGTTTCCCCACCAAACTATTGGAAAGACAAGCAAACTGGGAAGAGGAAGCTCCTTCTGCTAATTAGGCAAGACAGATACACGGTAGATGAGAAGAAACACGTCATCATCCTCAAGGACTTCAATATGGAGATTGAATTTGTCGGTAGGTTGAGATGGTACGGCAAACAAGGAAGGTTGGAAATGTATTACGACGAGGCTAAAAACGCGTGGTGTGCTTCAATCCCCGCTGAGGTAGGAGTTGAGCAAACGAAGACGGGAAAGAAGAGTAAGTATATCGTCAAAGGCGAAAGGAAGTCCATTCAAGTTAAGACACCAAAAGGAAACAAGGTCGCGTCCATCGACCTAGGCATAAACGTTCTAGCAAGCGTTGTAGTCGACGATGGGACATGGTTACTTTACAAGGGTGTTAGGGTAAAAGAGGACTACTTCTACTTCCAAGAGGGGATAGCCGATGTGCAATCTTTAGCTGATAAGACTAAAAACCTATGTGAATACCAAGCGTATGAAGAGCTAGCAAGGGAAAAGAGGAGGTTGTTTAAGAAGCTAACTAGAAGGTTGCTTCATCTCTACCGAAATCTGTCATCTCACATCGTTAAGACACTTTACGAACTAGGTGTTTCAGCGATCTACTTAGGCTACCCTTTCAATATAGCACAAGATAAGGGTAACAAGTTCACGGTAAACATGTGGTCTTACCGCAAGCTAATTAAAGCAATTGAGCTTAAGGCACAAGAGTACGGTATGAAAGTGTTTGAAGTTGTTGAGCACAACACGTCCAGACTGTGCGCTTATCACAATGTCGAAGCCAAAAGATATCCAAGAAGGGTTGTTAGTTGTCCTTTTGGGCATAAACTTCACAGCGACTTAAACGGTGCGTTGAACATCCTGAAGAAGGTAACAAACATTGTGGTTTCAGCAATCAAAAAACCTCTCTCTTTCACCGTAGATCATAACAGAGTAGCACCCACCAAAAAGGGGTGTAACCCTTGAGACCTCGGGGAACCCTCGCCCTTTTAGGGCGGGGAGGAGGTCAGATGGGTTGTAAATTCATTTAATCAATCTTTAGAGCGAATCGTAAACCTCAACTTAACTATGATGGGCACAATCAAATTGGTTTTGGATAAAACTGACAACACTTTATACGCAATGCTCTCCAACTATCCTACTTTTCTAGTCTTAACGCTAATCTTACAACTAAACTGGTAGCGTTGAACCTTTTAGTACCTCAATCAACGAGTTTTTACACCCGAGGAAAACGCTCTTCACTCGTAGACTAAAGCTTTTTGTGTAGTGGTACACACAGTGAATCATTATTTGGACAGGATCGGGTGTCCTGGCACACGCATTTAAGCGAACCTTTGTATTAACTCATCCCAGCTGATTACTCCGTCGAGTGTTTTGAGCACGCGGTCCTCGCTTATTAGTGTTGAGCCGAGTTGCTTCGAGGTGGCGTAGATCATTCGGTCAAAGTAGTCGCTTACCAAGTCGAGCAACCCATCCGCCTCATACTCGGTTTGAGGTGTGGAAAGCTCGGTTTGTTTAAGCCTTGAATCCGCGAGTATCACACCCAACCCCCTCCTATACTTTTCTAAATAAATCTCTTTTTTTCTTGTTTCCCTTTTTACTAGTTTGAGAATGATCCATTTCGCTTCAACCAGTGAGAGTGGATTGTACCACACTTCATACTGGGTGACGAATTTGGGGAATATTTCCGAGTATCGTTGAAGCGGTATGTCTATACCGAAGAGTGGTAGGAGATAGGTTGTGTCGAGCATCAGCGCTCTATCCATATCCCAGCCTCTCTCTGAGCCTCTTCACTCATTTTTTCAGCCTCTTCGGGTGTGAGCCGCGCAACTTTATCCTCCTTCAAAACCTCATCTAGGGTCGGCAACACCTCTAGTATGATTTTCCTCCCCAGAATTGTCGCGTACACTCTACCACCGGGCTTTAAACCAACCTTCTCCCTCATCTTCTTCTTGGTGTAAATCTCACCCCTTTTACCCACCCTAAGCACAACCCCGCGCATACCAAATTATATTCTCTCGATAAATAATAAATCTTCCGATAATTTAAAATGGTACTGAAGAAGTTAAGTGAATCGGATATCCATGTTACGACGTAGCTTTTGAACATGGATTTCTAGCAATATCATCAACCCAGAAATGGCGCATGGAAGAGCCGGACACATCAGAATAGCTAGGGTCTACTGAGGCAAAGAGTGCACATAGCACGTTGGTCGACAAGGTGGCCGCCGCTCGTAGAAGGTTACATTATAGCTCGTCCCCCAGATGCTAAACATGTCCTCCGAGTCGATTGGCAGGAATCAGCTGTTGAGGAATGTGAGTTCCACCTTACATTCGAACACGCCTCGCTAAATGCGGTCAAACCCACCAACACTGACGATTGCGTGCCTCAATTCGCCCACTTAAACGTGGTGGAGTCGACCCGCCATTTTGTCCTTATCAGGAGTGCGGATTAGCGATTGGTGAGCGCGGTATTCTTGAGGTTTTTGAGAACTACAAAATTGGTAGAACTACAATTTTGACCTCAAACCGCTTCTCACAATCTTTTGAAGAATCCATAGCCCACGTTTTTGATTTGGCGATCCCTGTGGTGGCCACCGCAAGCCTTAACCAAATTCTAAATAATTTTCCATAATTCGCGCTCATTCATCGTTTATGTACTTATACAAGAAGTCAGAGCAACAAGTGACTAGAGTTAGCACACAGTAAATACACAATAAGTTTTTAGTTGGCTCCAAACATTTTGAATTACGCAAGACAAATATGTCGGCGTAAAAGGTGGCAAAATACACATTATTGAAGAGGGAAACGGAGAACCTTTTCTACTATTTCATGGTGCTAGATTCAATGCTCATACATGGGTTGAAACTAAGACGCTAGAAAGCGTAGCCAATGCGGGATATAGAGCCATCTCGGTTGATCTTCCAGGCTTTGGTAAGTCTACTCATGGGGACTTCGTATCTTTATCGTCGTTTATAAGGGATTTAACGGACGCCTTAGGGTTAAGCAAAGCGTATCTGTTAGGTGCCTCCATGGGTGGAGAAGCGGTTTTAGGATTCGCTGTGGATAACCCGGACATTGTAGACGGGCTAGTTTTAGTTGGGGCTGTAGGTGTTTCTGCTTATAAGGATAAGTTGGAGAGTTTAGTAGGTAAGAGGATTCTTCTGATTTGGGGTGAGAAGGATTCAGTGTCTCCTAGAAGTAATGCTGAGCTTATAATGATGGCGGTAAACACTACAAAACTTGTGATGGTAGGTAAGCAACACGCGTGTTATCTTGATGATAATTTAGGCTTTAACAACGCTATAGTCAACTTCCTGAAGGAAGGGTGAACCATGGATGACGAGTTGAGGAAAAAACTAATCGAGTTGCTTAAGGACAAGAGACTGCTAGAGGTAATAAAACACTTAAGGAAGGCTAACGTTGACTACGGAAAATCAATAATTCTAAACACGAAAATCCCTATCCAGGAAGTAGTAGAATTACTCGACCAGCTAGAAATGTTAGGGTTAATTGAAAGGGTTCATGGAGCCACGGTGAAAAATACTGAAGCGAGGTTTAAACTCAGCAAGGAAGTTCACAAACACCATACGTACTACACCTTAACCAGAGAAGGAGACCACTTATTAAGACATTTAAACGAGGAGGAATTAATAAGGGCGTATATTGACCTAGTTAAAAACGATCAGTTTGCACTCAACATTCTCAAGATAGCAAATGAGGTAAAGATAGACCACGCTCTGACTTATACGAAGCTAACCCACAGGCGATTAGAAGAGGTAACACCATAAATTAGAAGAACTTGAAAGAATGGGTCTATTAGAAGAAGCCCAAGCCAAAATAATAAAATTCAGTGAAAGAAGGTCTAAGCCAAAAAAGGAGACTAGAACACATCATAAATATTACGCTCTTTCAAGGATGGGGGAGTTAGCAGTCAGGGAGTTAAAAAGGCATGGCGTAATACCGAGGTAGAAGGCTCACACGGTTACCTCAACTAGTTTATACATTTCATCACCATTATATCGCGTTCCCCATGAGGTTTCTCCGATATCATTTCGTTGTTCTCCTACTCGATTCTTGTTATAACATCGTTTTCTTAAGGGTGACTACATCACCCTTAGCCCTCTCTCTTTTCTCTCCACCAAGATACCTTTTTGATTATAATAATCTAAAATATTAGTCGAAAAGCCTTGGTTGAAGAGGCGCCCCCCTGGTCTTGAAACACGGAGCACCCGTCGAGATGAAAAGCGGCTCAGCACCCAACATGGGGCGTTTTAGTGTAGAACATTGAACACGTCTCTCCGTACTACCCAAAAACCAATGAAAAAGAGGTGAAGGATTTGACTATGAACTAAGAAGACTAAGTGTTAAGTGTATAAAGGATGCCGTAAGGAAAAAATGAATAACAAAAGTAGGTGTGCAACTTATGGGAAACACACTCCATATCAGCGCGGTCGGAACATCACTACTTTATAACCTAGAAACGAGCCACAGAGAAAAGATAAGCGATTAAGTACTCGCATAATCTTGACGAATGGTGATGAAAAAGACGTGATCGAACTACTTGCTTCTATGAGAGTTAGAAGCGCGAGCAATCCGATGCAGGAAAACACGCCGATAAGATTAGGCAGAGCTAAAGCTCTGGGCTTCGGCAGAATGGTTGTGATCAACGTTTCAATTTCTGAAGATTCTCTTTTTAACAAATCTTCCATCGACCCAACCGAGTATATTAAAAAAGGGGGGAGTAATTTTTTGACAGAGAAAGAGGGTAGATTATGGATGCTTTCCGATAGTCTGCTTAAGGAAATGGATAATACTTATAATGAAACAAAAAGAATTTTACAAAATCAATTAAGAAAATGCCTTAATGAACGGCTTGAAAACTCTTGAATACATTAATACAAACAGTAGCGTCTAATCGTTTCTGAGTACAAAAAGACTTTTTGATCGTTTAGTAGCTCGGTATGTTAGAATAGACAGATTAAAACGCTCTTGCCAAACAGTAGAATCAAAAGCCATTATCTAAGCATCGTGGTAAAGCTTTGTTTTCACCTCTCTGCCTTCGGTTGCCATGTTTTTGTTATACCCAAATTCTGAACTTATATTCGTGAATATATATTCATAAATATATGATAGAAAGGAGAGAGTGCGTCGAACTACGTTCATTAAGCGGTTGGAGTCTCGTTTACGGTAGAAGAAAGGTTGGAAAGACGTACTTGGTCACGCGCTGTGTTGCGCACGACTCGTATTACGTTGTCACAAGACAGATGGACGTGCTGAAAGGTGACGAAAGGTTGGAGATGGGCGAAGCGATACCGCAAATCGCAAAAGAGTTGAAAGCGGGAAAAAGCGTGATACTCGATGAATTCCAGCGTGTTCCCGAGAGTTTGTGGGATGTGCTCTCAGCTCAGCACCCAAACGGTAAGCTTATGCTTCTTGCAAGCTCGCTTGGCATCACAAGAAAGGTGTTCGATAAAAACAGCTCTCTCTTAGGCTTGGTTTTACCTTACAGAATGGACGTGATACACTACTCGGATGCGCTTGCACACTTCGGAGAACCGCTTAGCGCTTTACTTTTCAGGGACCCTTGGGTTGTCACTCATGTTTCAAGCTGGGCCGATGTGTCGCGTAATCCTCAAAGGTTTTACTACGTGGTAAAAGGGTTAATCGGGGAAGTGTTTCAAGAAGAGGAAAGAATGTTCACGCAGGTCTACGAAGCGATTCTTGTAAGTGTCGCCGAAGGTGAGTGGAACAGTTCAATCATCGCTTCAAGGCTACAGTCAACTCTGAGTGTGAACGGTTCAACCGTTTCTTCTTACTTAGACTCGCTTTACAAAATGGGTTTGGTAAAGAAGATCAGGGTGTTTAGAGGTGGAAGGGGGGTTGAGTGGTATTACTCTCTCAGCTCCCCTCTTATGTCTGCGGTGCTTTACGCCGAGTCAAAACACAGAATCTCGGATAACGACCAAGAAGTGGACTTGACGCGTCCAATAGCAAGGGAGCTACAGTTTTCGGTGGGGGAACTTCTCGCAGAAAAACACGGGGCGCAGCTCGCGTACAGTCCAAAAGAAGACATAGATATCGTGCTCTTAAAACAAGGAAAACCAATAGCGGGGTACGAGCTAAAAATCGGTGAAATCGGAAAGGCCGAAGCGGAAAAGGCGATTTGGAAAATTAGAAGCGCGGGTATCCCGAAAGCTGGGCTTGTGAGCCTTGCGTCAAAGCCACCGCCTTCTGACGAAAGCCTTACTTCAGAAGACTTGGCGGAAATCGCAAGGCAAATTCGTAAAAAGTGGCAAAAGTAGTCGTAGAGCGCCTTTACGGTTGTTTGGAGTTTTTACAATTTTTCGTTTATAAACTTTCCAACCAAAACAAATTGTGAGTTACCATAAAATACTTTTAAAATAATTGATAAATCATCGAAAAAATCCTTTCCAATTAGGATCCTTTTAAATTCAACCTTGTGAACTTTACCAGATTTTCCTATGAAACGTTTATTTATTGGAAAAGGTAGAATATTGTAAGATATTTTGACTACACTAAACGAAAGCACATATTAGTTCCACCCTTTTTGTAACAGCTTGGTGCTTATTACGTTAAATGAATTTTTCAAACAAATGATTCGATGTGAAGGTTTTACACTCCATAGCCATGTCCATGTGAGTTACTCCTCAGCTGAAGCCTCGGAGCTTCCTGCTTCAATGATAGACCACTGCCTGCTTGTATGGATATATCCAATCTATGCAGGACCGAGGTAGCTGTCTCCGCAGGCGTATATTCGGGCTACACCAGCCCTACCTTCACATATAGAAATGCTAAAAGATATGTGAGCTACTCCGCCTTCACACAGGGGTAGCTCACAGTTTGAGTAAAAGTGTTAAATGGTTTCTCTGGATTTAGGCGGTTTTCTGGGGGTGGGTTAAACTGTTGAGCTCATCGTATGTGATGGCTTCCGTGACGAGTGTGGTATATGTTCCCTTCTCAAGAACCTCTCTCGCCGCTTTCTTTAGGAAGCCCATGGCGGCGTATGCTGCCGCTGGACCGAAGCTCAACCTCTTTACACCCAGCGCCTCAAGCTCCTGTACGTTTGGAGTGTTCTTTGTGACCATCACGTTCACTGGGAAGTTGAACGCCGTCACGTATTCTCTTATCAGGTTGGCCTGTGTCAGACCCATGGGGTAAACGCAGTCCGCGCCCGCATCCCTATAGGATTCCCCTCTCCTAAGGGCCTCCCTGAACCTGTCCTCCTCCCTGCCTTCGGCATACCTGAATGCGTCGGTTCTCGCATTGATTACCAGATTCACACCCATGGTTTCCCCGAGCCTCCTTATCGCCTTGATCTTCTCAACTTGGTCTTCAACTCTGAAGAGTTTTTTGGACTCATGCTCGAAGTCCTCGATGTTTATCCCAACCGCACCCACACCCACTATCTGCCTAACCGCTGACACAACCTCATTTACACTTGGACCAAACCCCGCCACCACGTCGACTGTTAGTGGCACGGTGAGAACCCTAGCTATCCTTGACACCGCGGCCAGAAACTCGGGGAAAGGTATCCTCTCGCCGTCCTCATAGCCAAGCGAAACCATCATACCAGCGCTAGTCGTAGCCACAGCTTTGAATCCAACACTCTCAAAGAGCCTAGCAGTGGGCACATCCCACGCGTTGGGGAGAACAAGCAAGCCGGGCCCACGATGGAGCGACCTAAAGTACTCCGCTTTATCCGACTGAGACCTTAAATTCAGACTCACAATAAGATATCCCCACCCCTCTTTAAAGCTCTATCGCGCTAAGGATAGCCACGAGGTAACCCAGGTAGCGTGACCCCACACTTAGCCGGCACCCGAAGCCAGTTAGTTATTCGAGTAGCATCCAAAGAGTGAAAAGTACATGGGTAACACAAATAAGCGCTCAACCCCCCACCACCTGAATTGTGGATTGAAGATGTACCTCAAACGTGAATTCACTAGGGGTACTCCTAGTCCACCACCACGGCGGAGATAACCACTTATCCACACTCATAAACTCGTTTACCACTCGTTAATCTCTTTAAGCGTCACTAGCAGTGGTTTTCCCATAGTGTTGCTTCAACTATTTTAGGCTGGGGTTTAACCCAACGCGTTAGAGCGCGTTTCACTGGTGTGCTTATAGGTTCGCTACCCATTAGGAGCTGGGTTCATGGTTGGGTTGAACACGGCTATTAGGGAATTGAGGTGAGAGGACATGGAGCCAGTCGCCGCCAATTACTACCCTTATTTTGATGAGCTCGCGGAGAATCCCTGGCTGGGTATACTCGTGAGTGGTGCTAAAACATCTATGTGAGAGGAGGCTAAGTGATTCGCTGATCTCTACGCATCAATATTGGGTGGTGACTGCGTCGCCTATGTTGCAGTGGTGGATGGCTCCCTAGTTGGCCTCTGTGGTGTTCGCCGACCCTCTAAAAAGTGGGCTTTCACACATCGGGGTGCT
>CADDZQ010000040.1 GCA_902812505.1 archaeon | reverse complement strand
CTACGAGCCACCTCCCCCAATATCTCAAGCCTATCACCATACTGGGGAACAAACTTGTCCGCCTCCTCAACAATCAACAAGTAGGGCACCCTCCTAGCCGACACCTGCTCATAGAGAGCCGACACAAACCTAGCAACCTTCACTTGTGGGTCATCCGTCTCCGAAACATCCAGTATAAGCGGTGGAGCCTCGAGTATATGTGAGCCCACCTCAGCGGGGTCAAACCCCGACCACTTCAGGTCGCACCCTTCATCCTCCCCCACCCAAACCGCCTCGTATTTCCGCTTAAGACCAATGTGCTCACCCTCCGTATCCACCAACGCGAAGCGAACACCAACCCTACAAAGCTCCTCACACAGGACGCCGACCGCGTAGCTCTTACCACTCCCACTCGCACCAAGCACACACGTCCTCCCAGTCACCACAACATCCGCGTCAACATCAAACGGCTTCCCATCAACACTCCCAAGACGAAGGGGCGGCATAACCTCGAACCAAATACCACGAAAACCCATATAAACCCACTGTAAAACCCCCATAAAACTAGTATCCGACTACTAACTTCAGCTGCATACAATCCCTATAATAGTTCTAAATTCAGCATAGGTAAGCTACCAAGTATTAAGGAGGAAGGTAGCATTTTCTCCCAGAGGTGGTAAATACCTGAAAAGTGGTTCATCTGCTCAATTATTCTCGAAAACTGCATTCACAATGCCCAATTACTGATGCAAGATCCACAGGCAACCTTCCTCAATCCAAATGTATTGATGTTGTATACAATAGTCTCCCATATTAGTGAGACAGCAATCCTCTTCTCGTTCTTTGTGGGTTACTCGTTATCAATATTTATAATTTTTCACTTGGATATCCACGGTGTTCAGACTTAACCCCATTGGACTAATAGCTGATTCCTGTTTCTCATCACTTTCTAATAAGCCTCATCTGCCGCTTTCCCTCGAGTCATCACACCCATAAGTATGTTACCCAATCAAGCACGAATAATATATATCCGTGCGGGCGATGCGTAACGGAGTATCTGAATACTTGTGAAGGACGTTCTGTAAAATAAAAAAGGTGTTTTATTCGGGGGGTATCTCTTTGAATGCCAGCGTGATGTCGACGCCCTGTCTTCTCCTATAGTAGTAGGAGGCCACGAATATCACTATTCCCACACCGTAGGCCAGGGCGTAGAAGATGTAGTCGGGTAGTGTGAAGTTCATGAAGCCGCCGATTCTCAGGCTGTAGGTGCCGATTATCAGGGATACAAGTGAAACCCCACCTAGCCAGGTGACGACGGGTATACCGAGGATTTTACGCTTGACGATGAACACTGCCTCGTAGAGGTCCTTTCTCAAGTATGGGAAGAGTAGTCCAGAGAGCGCCGGTAGAATGTAGCCGAACGTGAAGATTGGCACAATCACACCTGGGGTTGCTTGCGGGAAGAATATAATGAGCACCGCCCCCAGCGTGGCAACCACGAAGGCAATGAGAGTGGCTATTATAGGTGTGTGTAGCCTCTCACTCACACTAGAGATCCTTTCGGGCAGAACCCTGTCGAAGCTCCACGCAAAGATATACCTGGTAGCCGCTATTGTGAGGGGTGGACCGGACATCAGGTTGGGTAGAAACAGTGCGAGGAAGGCTATGATGCTAAGCGGCGCCGCTTTATAAACAATCTGTATGAAGAAGGGTATATAGGTACTAATGGTGTAGGGTAACCCGTAGCTACTGTTTGTTGTTAGCTCAGACCAAGATGTGAGGAACGGTTGGCCGAACGCGTGGTTCACGAGGAATAGGAAAAGCAGGTAGTAGGCCGCTATCCACAGTGTAGCCCCAAGTATGGCTATGGGTATACTCTTCTTAGCCTGCTTTATCTCCCCAGCCCAAGTGCTTGGCAACGTATACCACGTATAACTATACCATGCGAGTGGGAACACTGAGAGAGTTGCGAGAAGAACACTCTTAGGGGGAGACCAACCGCCAGCCACAATCGTCTGCTGATAGGTTGTTACGTTCGTATAGCCCTCACTGGTGAGAGTTGCATTATTGGCTGTTACAAAGCCATTATACTTGGTGGCGAACGTGTGCACATTGATGAATCCTAGGGTGGCGAACATTATAGCTGTCAAAATAAGAGAAGTCACGCCAACCCAGTATACCGTACCCCAAGAATACTTCGGTCTCAGGATTGCCAGTGTGTATATGAACACTAAGAGAACCATTGTTATCACGAACAGGTGAACGGGTGTCTCAACCGTGGATGCGAGAGACTGTAGCGAAGTCGACCCGGATATTATACCCTGAGTGTACAGTTGGTAGCCAATATAGTATCCCAAAAACGCTGCGTAAACCCCTTGCGAGATGAGGAAGGCTGCAGCAAGCGAGAACGAGTTAACAAACCCGAGAAACGGGTGCAACCCCCTGCTCACAAACACATAGTCACCACCCGAGCGAGGCATCGACACGCTGAATACAGTGTAGAGACCCGCCAATGCCAGTGTTGGTAGTAATGCCAACACAAACGCCAACAGAAAGTTGGCTCCAGGATACACATAATAGTAAGTTATGATAAAAATGGGTACACCACCGGTCACTAGGAACCACGTGGCCATAAAGGACGCCCAACCACTGACCTCCTTAACAAGCCCCGTTGCCTCCCTAGCGAACACCTTAGACGGCACACTTGGTTTGCCGCCCATAATACTTCTCTAACAAAAACCCAATCACCTATAAAAACTTTTCTAAACTGAGAGTCACCCTAGGAAAAAATAACAATGGAGCATAACAAACAAAACACTATTCAAATCACATATTAATATTTGAGCACACAACAAGCCATGATACGTGAATAATCAGAGCTCATTCTTTCTTGGCTACGCCTACGTAGACCATTTATCTGCACATTATCCAAGTGGGTAGTAGCGTCAGGATAGGTGGCTTCCATGCTTGGACTGCACCATCACCCACCTGTTAGTCTTATAGAGGCGGGAATAGGGGTACTAATGGTAGGTGAATAATTAGTGGGTTTTAAACCACATAGTCTGTCTGGATTGAGGGATAGGTCGCGCCTCGTTAAATTCGGTCAAACTCACCGAGATTATGCCCTGTGAAGGGGTTTGACACTCACTGGGAGTTTGGCTCCGAATGGGTAATTGGTATAATGCCACCCACCTCTCTTTCTATTCTTCCTCCCCTCCCCCTTGGGGAGGGTGATTGTTGGTGGTAGCACGCTTGTTTTATAAAGCCTCCAAAACTTCGCCCTTCAGGGTGGAGTAGCTCACCTACTCTGAGTGTAGTCCTACCAACGCCCCAGGGTTACTCGGGGAGACGCCCAAACGGTGTTCAACCATATACAAACCCAACTTTAAGGGTTCAATATAGGCTAACATAGTGGAGGTCTTAGGGGTGGGCTGGAACCCCCAAACGTGGAGCTCTGTGTTGGCGTCTGTCGGGCTCAGGTTTCCACGTGTGATGCGCACATCAGGGTAGCCTCCCCACCATAGTGTTACCTATTTTTGGACACAGTATTTGAGGATTGTTCCTACGTATACTTGGGCGGCCCTAACTATATCTTCTATATCCACGTATTCATTGAAGCAGTGCGCCACACCCATATGACCCGGACCATACAAGCATGTGGGTATTCCGTGCGCTCTGAACACGTTGGCGTCACTCGTGGCTTGGGTCACATACGCCTTTGGGCGATCCCCCAAAGTTTCCCTTACAGCCTCAGAGAGGGCGCCCACTATCCTGCTCTGAGGAGGAGTATAACTTGGGTCGCTCTGGGAGCCCTCCACCACGGATGGCTCAACCTCTGGGTACCCATTTGATCTCAGGGTGCTCAGAACCCTGTTGTGCAGCTCTCTCCACGTCATACCTATGGGCACACAGAATGCAACCCCCGCCTCACACTCATCAGGCAGGACGTTGACCATAACACCGCCACGAACCCTACCAACATTCATGCTGGGGGATTCAAGCATCCTCTTAGCCCGAAGCTCCGCTACGGGCACACCGAGCTCCCCAGCTAAAACTGGATACGAATCCTCGAGTAGAGACGCCACCTGAGCTGGGGGGTGGGCAACGTGGGAGCACACCTCCCTATGTAGCTCGTCTAGAGCCCTGAAGAGCCTGACGAAAACGTTATGATCATACTCACCCAAACTACCGTGGCCCGCATCACCCCTAACTCTGAGATTAACCCAGTAGTCCCCACGCTCACCCACACATATGCCACCCAGACCGCTCGGCTCACCCATAATACACACCTCACCAGTAAGCCTCCGGGTTCTAAGAAGCCAATCAGAGAAGCCCCACCCAGTGGGCGTCCTCCGCCAATCTTCCTCGTCAGGCACTGAAACAAAACACACGCCACTCGAAAGCTCAGCCTCGCAGCCAATCAAAACAGAGAAAGCGAAAACCTCAGCGGCCAAACCCCCCAACATGTCAGCCGAACCCCTACCATAAACCCTGCCACCAACAACCCTACCCTCAAATGGGGGATAGACCCATCTATCTAGCCTGCCAGGTGGTACAACATCACAATGGGAGTACAGGATTAAACCACCACGATGATCCCCACCGATATTTGAGGTGATAGCGCACAAGTCGTCAACACTATGGGTGTCCACGTGGATACCCAACCCCTCCAAGTAATCCTTCAAAAACATCTGGATGCCACCCGAAGACTGCGCTTGATCGCCAGCTTCTAAGGATATAAGCCTCCTCAGAAACCCCACAACCTCCTCCCGAGCACGGCAGACCCTCCCAGTCAAAGCATCAACATCAATCATACAAAAGAAAAAAAATCGAACACATAGATAAACCCACTCCACCCACAACCCAAACCGTAAAGCACAGTCAAACACCAGCAAACAACCGCACAAAATAGAAAGGGATTCCCTCCCCTAGTGCTAATAGGTACAATCTACATGATACTTTACTCTACATTACATGCAGGTATACACTCGGGTATCAAGGGTGACCCAGCGGTCAACCTCATACATCTACTATGGTGGGCTACCTGCTAACACATGTTTTCGCCAATATCTGGATGCCAATCCATTTTACACGTGAATAAAGAAGCAGTCTATCTATAACGGAACATTGAATTCTACCACTGACTTCAACGGCGGCCACCATCTACGCGTTAACACCAAGCTTCACGGAGTTCATAGGATATATGTACTCCCTCCCAGCAGTAGTCGGCGCACACCTCACCCCAGTGTTAATTCTTGTCTTAAGAATAAGGTTTAAGCACCCAGAAGTCACAGCCAAAGCGGGGAGGGTTTTACCCGACTTGCAATCCAGAATAATAGGGAGTAAGGTGCTTTGAGACAAGTCACCATGATACAATAATTGTAGTAGGTGTGGGGGTGCACCAACTCAAGCGCTACCTATAACATTGCGAAGGTAACAGATTCGGAAATAATCTTAATAGACAAGGGAGGAGTTGCCTCAGGGATGACCTCGTTTTCAATAATAATAGTCAGTAGGCACTGCTCATAAGGAGAAGTTTACGAAGATGGTGTTCGAATCAAGGAGGTTTTCGAAGCCCTCAGGTTTCATAAGACTGGGATGCACACGGTGGTGTGGAGCTCATTGAGAAAAAGAATGGAGGATAACGTTAGAATGCTGGAGCAACACGGTATCTGCGATAAAGACTTGGATGTGGGGGAAGCTAGTAAAAGGTTCCCATGGTTAAACTTTGATGCCGGCGGAGGTGTTCCATACGAGACCGACAGCGGATACGCTCAAGCAGTCTCCACCCTGAATTTCTCCGCTGGTAGGGCATGGATTCGAGTGTGAAACTTCTTAAAGGAGAAGTCCAGAGGACGGAAAACATTGAGCAAAGCAAAAATAGTTCTTAAGGATTCTGTACTGATAAGGACCAACGCGTGTCATCTTGACTACTCTGTGCGCCACGTCGCGAACACCTCCAAGGATTTTACGAGTGGTTCAAAGAGTGTTTTCTGCGGGTATTGTTGTAGAAGACACTTGCCATATCTTTGAAGTAGTCCTGAATCCTTCAATGGAGCACCTCAACCCGAAGGTATGGTAGACGGGGTTTTGGAACCCGGGTCGGATCGCGATGTCACATTTCTAGGGACCCTTATCCGTGAGGATCACGGGTGACTCAGACACCTCCATCTAAGTCTTCGTAGGAATCTCAGCGCGTTACTCGTGGTCCTAGTGAGCAAAACATCAAACCAGATTGGCCGCTTTGTATGGGCGTTCACTGCGCCCCAAAGGTAGACGGGCTGCTGTTGCACTTCCCAACTATCTCATTCACGGTTATTATGGCGTACTCCTGTGGTTCCCTTGGGGTCGGAGTTTGGGCTTCTCTCAACCTCACCCATCCTTACCCACTCCTCTGGGTACACTAGACTTCGAGACGAAGGTGGCTGGAGTGTTTCTCGAGTGCTTTGAGGTTTCTCCTCCGTGGGTGCTCAGCCCAAACTAATTAACACCGCAATAACTTTGAGCCCAGAAGAACCTCTTCTTGTCTCATGCAGAACATTTAAATTCCTAAGGCACTCAAACACGTCTCCCGTGGGTCGTGGGCCTCACTGTTCTTGACAATTCAGCTCCGTGGAGCAGACCGCGGTTAAGTCTTATCCGTACAGGATCTCTCAGAGAGAAAAGTAATGATGAGCTGCTCGTACTTTGAATAAAGATATTAAGAGGTTGAGTTCGCTTCTGTCATAGCGTAATCATTGTCTCTTCCGTGAGTGCGTTTTCCGCTTGGTTCACCTAGTCCACCAACGCGTCTCACCGTTCTTCAGCTCTGGGTAGCCCAGTAGGTGTATTGCAGGGTGATTTGTAGCTGTATGGCTGTCGTGATGTTTTCACTGATGAAGGTAAAGTACACCGATGAGCTTGGCTGGATGGGTATGAGCACAGTACCCGGCACTGGGACCTGACCATTAACTAGTAAATAAATCGTCTCGTTGACGTTATCGGTGATCCAGCTCACCTGTAATAGTATCAACTTCAATGTATTAATTGACTGTATGCTGAGTGTGAGGTAGCCGGGGTTACTGAGTTGCGCCGTGTTGAAAATCACCCACGACTCGTAGAACGGGGAGCACCCGTACTGGGCACACCAGGCGTTCACGTTGGTGGATGCCTTAGGTATAACTATCTGCTTGTTTGCTAAAAGCGTGGCCGTTGTGGGTGTCGTGGCGGCTTTGAGCTCCTGCTTGAGTGTTGATATGGTTGCGTTGGCCTGCGTGTAGCCGCTGCTCGAGCACCGTCATATTCGCTTCAAGCGCCTTTATCTTAGCCATGTTGGCCGAGTTTGTAGCGTTCAGCTGGGATACCTGACTCTGCAGCTCTGTATCTGGCTCTGGAGAGACTGAATAGTCTTCGATTCCGCACTCAGATTGCTCTTAAGCGACGCGTTCTCCGCACCAGTGGTGTAGGCCTGCATATACTCGTAGCCTGCGATTGCGAAGCCTATAACCACAAGTGCAACTAAGACCATGATTAAACTCGTGGTCTTCATACATATACTCATCAATATACATATATATAAAGATAGTGTTGGTTAGCCTTGATTCTAATGCACCCTTCATGACGTTTTACCACGTAGTTAATGGCATGTACCGATTACGCACAAGGAAATCCTGCGACTGAACGCCCTGCGTTTACACCACAAGAAAGAAGCGTGATGTTCGTGTACAAAGAGTGCACAGACGCGGTTCCTTTACCCAAGCCTGTGCAAGCTAGGGTTGAGCATCTCCTTTAAGCTCTGAAAGAGTCCTCTGATCGAGGTTGAGGACGCGCTCGGCCTTTTTCGATTAAACCTTAGCTGTTTTTTCCGGTATGAAAAACACATCGAAGGGCTCAGTCTATTTCCCTGTTCAGCTCGTCCGCTGCCTTCTGCTCGATGTACCACAAAATAGTCCAGCCGGCGTTGGTGGGTGATCTTTGCTATAAGAGTAAGGAGAAACACTCCTCTCTGGCGGGTGGATCATCCTCACGTACCTCAGCGAATGGGTGCTTAGCCCGAGTGCGCCCTTTGAGTAAACCTTTACGGTGCAAGGCTTCACGTCCTCGAGTACGGATCAAATATCCAGTCTGTCCTCCTCCCTGACCTCCTCTGGCACGACCATTTTTCTTAACTCTGAAACCCATTGCTTCCTCGCCTCGATCTCTCTCTTCTCTGTCCTGACACACTTGACAGCGTCCGTAGGCTCGGACAGTCAGGAATCGTTCCTGAACTGAAAAAAGGAACATGGCGGTGACGCAAGCAACTGCCTTCCACTCAAACCCCTCCTCATGAGCTCCGTCATCCTTTCAAGAAGAAACTTCTTGGTTTTCTCATAGTCGAGCCCCATGTTCCAGTCGTTCTACTCTACACACCTCTTTTAAGTACAGCCTTGAACTAGAGCTTTACCGATGGCAGTCCTAATTTGTTATCTCTTTTTTCAAATGCATAAAAAATAACACAAGACGATTCGAACATTACCTTATAACCACTAGAGCTGGAAATTTTACTTGGCGGTTTGCTTAAACTTCCCTAAATTGTTTTTCGCCTCCGTGGCTAAATAGTAAACGTGTTGCTTATCTTTTAGCGCTTTAAGAACAAGCGAGGTTTTGCCTATTCTTCGCCTGCCGTAAATCACGACAAATTCAAAGTTTTGCGAGGAGATTTTTTGGTTAAGCGCGTTTAGCTCCCTTTCCCTATCGGCGAATATTATATTTTGAAATATTATATTTTGAAATATGAATTTAACTGGTGTTTGAGCGCGGCAAAGCTTGAGCGCGCCTGCGAAGAAGACCTATACCCAAACCCAAAAGGAATGCCGCGATGAACAAGGCGATTACACCAGTATAGCTTGCCGAGTAAACCGCCACCTCTGACACGGGTTTTGAAACAGTAAAGGTGAGCGGGTTCGCTGAGCCGCTGAACGTCCCACTCCACTGCTTGAAGTGGTAGCTCAATAAGAGGTTACCGTAGCTTGTGGGCGCGCTAAGCGAATACTCTTCGCCCAAGGCCACCCAAGCGCTCACGTTTGAAAGCGGTGAGGAAAATGTAATATAGTCTTGTTCGAGGTACAAGCTGTTTACCGTTAAAGGAGAGCTAACGTTCAAAACAAGAGAGGTTGAGTTAACAAGTCTACCGTTTACCAGGTAGCTCTGGAATGCGTACCTAGACGTTGAGTTCACAGAGATGTATTGTAGTGAAGTAAGAGGAATCGAGGAGCCCGCGTTGTACCACGCGCTTTGACTCATCACACCTGTGGGCGTCCTCTGCGTGATGTTCACCAAGTATTGAACTGTTCCCACTATCGTCACGTTGACAGGTGTAGTGGAAGAGAGCGTCACCGTTTGGCCGCTAAGCGGGGCATTATTCACGTAGACGGCTGCGAGCTCCCTTTGGCTGGTTGTGACCTGTGTTTCATTCGGGATTGTGAGTGTAAGCTGGGTTCCCAGCGGGGTGGGAACGTACTCCGTGGAACCACCCTTCAGAGCCACCGAGACGCCGTCCACACCGATCGTATAGGAGCCCACACCCCTCACACTCACCGAGTGCACCGTAAGCGGTGTAACCGAAAAGGTTGGGTCAAACGCGGCGCCACCACCGTAATACACTATAAGCTGATCGGCAGCGGAGCTATTGACTGGTAGTGCCGCAGTGAAACCACCACTACTTGAGGTGACAACGGTGAGGTTTACGAGGGTAGTGGAGGGCGCACCTTCAACATCTACAAGTTTGAGTGTCAAAGCCTGAGCTGAAAGCGGAGCGTAGGATGAGCCCGTACCCGACGGGTAAATCAAGTACCCCGAAACCAAAAGCCGAGAAATCCCCGAGGTGGTTGAAACCTCAAGTACGGGTGAAACCGGCCAAAGCTTGTAGCTATTAAGGTTACCACTACTCAGAACACCCTGAGGAACCTGAGGGTTATCGAGGTTCCGCGTCACCGTGACAAAATACACGGTTTCAGCGGTATCCGAACCATAGCTATACGCATCGGGAACAGGCACAAACACGCCTCCCCTCTCATAGTAAAGCGACGCTGAGCCGGAGATTCCCTGCACCACTGCAAAGGAGCCACCACCCGGCCCACCGAGCACGTACTCAAGGTCGCTAGGGATCCCGAGAGGAGTATAAGAGCCTATCTGATAATAGGATAACGTGGAGCTCAATTTTGGAAAGAGCACCGCTGAGTCATAGGTGCCCGAGTAAACCGAGCCGTTTCCGCTTCTAATCGAGTATAGAAATAACACATCTACGGCGCCTCCCCCAGTGCTCGAAAGCCTCATGCTGAGGTTTATTGTAAACGGGAACGTGAGGTTGTAAACCACGGGGTCAACATAGTAGTAGAAACCAGGCGGCGCCACCGTGCCGTTGCCGCGAACATATCGAGCGTCCATCAGCGCCGTAGGCGAGCTAAAATTCCAAATGTTATCTACGAGATCAACTTGGGGTTTCATCGTGCTATTAGAAGCGATAAAGATAACGTTCTGCGTCCAGTAGACACCGTGACCCGGAACCCACAAAACCGCGTTCAACTGCAAACTCGCATACCCCATACCTATAAATGTATAGTTAGCAGCGTACGGCGGAGGAATAACATCCACACCCAGGTTGAGGGAATCAAACGTGAGTGAACCCTTAACAGCGTCAGTGGTCAGGTTACCCTTCGAGCCGTAGGACGCAAGCCCCGTGGGCGCGGCAAGCGGGATGGGTTGCAATGCGCCACTTGAGCCCCTCCGCGGAATAAAGTCGTGGGGAAGCGATTTAAAAGACGCGTGAACAAGTGGTAAAGGAGGAGACAAAAACCCTGCAAAAGGGGTGACAAACAACAAGAGTAGCAGAACAAGTAGAACACACGGCGATAACTCAACCATGAATTTCCCTGCGGAAAGCCTAAAATAAGCTTTTTCAAAAATTGAAATCGATACAATAGCTTGAACCAAGCGAAACACACTGCCATGTACCTTGATTCTACACGGGCCAGGCTACAGTTTCAAGCTCTTAAAGAAACCCAAACACGACATCCCCCTCCAACCAAACCCTGTCCACACTAAAAACGCACATTAGCATAGGACAACGAGCTTACACCCCGGTTTTCAACCAAGGAACAGTTTTTAGAACAAGTCACGGGGTATAAGTAACCCTGTGAGATGAGCACCAGCCGCCGATGCACGCCTCAATGAAGCCAATCTCACAGCCGAACTACCCGGTAACTCATAAAACCCGCGTCATTAACCTCGATTTAGGTAAACATCTTTGGAATTAAAGCCTCATTATTGGTTTGTTCCGCTGTACTTCGGATATAGGTGACGATATGGTTTTTGGGGGTTCGAGTTTGGCTTGTAGCTCGTGTACTATTGTCTGCTCGCGAGCGAGGGCGTCGGTCTGCCTCTGCACCGCCTCGGTGAGCCTGTCCACGAGGCTGCGCAGGTAGGCTACCTCCCACTCCAGGTGTTCCACCCTTTTCCTTCACTAGCCCCACGACCGCTTATTTCATTGAGCCACATTTGGGTCGGTCCTAGTTTGGGGTTACCTAACCATCTTCCGGTGTTTCTGGAACCTTTTCCGCGTGTTTCCCACTGTTTCCAGCCATGTTTTTGGTGGGGATTCCGTTCTGATCGCGGCGCGGATACTGTGCACTTGAGAGACGGGCTTCTCCGTTAGGCGTTCTAGTTCGGCTCAGGCTGGGCTCCACGTAGTACCGTTGGAGTGAGTACTACAATTTGGCTTCTCTGACTCTGGGGTAGTGGAGTAACACTTATTAATTATCTTATTTAGTTTGATTTGTTTTATGTTTACCTATATGATACATAACATATATATTTTTACCATGCTTCCTCTTTATGGAGTTGTGTTTAGAATCACTGGAAGTCGCTTAAGAACCGCTAGTAGGTGATTGACCTATGAGTGAGCCCCATGAAGGTTTGTTCGTAAGATTCGGATTAATGGGTCTTGGAGTCATCTTCATAGCCCTAGCATATGTGGTGTGGTCCTCCTTGGGCTACCTGAATATCCCCGCAATTATGGTCGAAACACTTCTGAGCGTGCTGGGGGTTGCGCTACTCGTCCAAAGTGCAAGGACTTCAACCCCCACCATAAAGAATAATATACACATCTACAATATGATAATCGCAGCGGGCGCTCTCACCTTCATGGTTTACCTGTTCTACCAGATGCCAGCCTTCGGAACCGATGAGCTGGCCATAGACTACTATGCAGCCCATCAATTCCTGCTCGGATTAAACCCCTATAAACCCGTAAATATGCTTGAAGTATTCACCTATTATCACGTGGCCAACTATTTCATAGCCCGCTCACCGTCATAATCACCCTGTTTCTAAGCGGAGGGCTGAAACCTAAATTAGAAACTTTTGATTCCACCACCTCAGACCGACACTCACAATCAAGTAGGGTAGTGTCCATTAAACGGGTTGCGAATACACTTCTTATCTAGACTGGTCTTTCGATTCCCTAATCTTTAACAGATTGAAGCTCCTCTTCGGAATACATGATTCTCCCCCTCCTTATCTACGCCAATTAATGATTCCGCCCATTTTTCGAGATGATGCCATTAAGTTTAAAGTCGGGTTGAGACTCAATTTCAGTCTTTTAACCAACTAATCCCTCAAAGTCTCTTTTATTTCTGTGCCCACATAGAGTCCTACTCAGAACTTGTTTTTATGCAGAAAGACACGCCAGCCTCAACGAACGTAATACCCAAAGCATACCTACGGGTCCGGTGAGAGATGTAAACAGTTTATGAATGTCACCATACATCATTGGAAAAAATAAAAGAAAACAGCACTCAGCTTAACAAACCCTACTAGGCATGGAAATAATCGCTTCACATATAACCCCTAACACAAACAGAGCCAAACCCAATAAGCCCACTAAACAAGCTTAAACTAGATGTACCACGACGCCTAGCTCAAATCCTACACTGCGCCTAGAACACTGGTTACACACTACTTCTTCTCGGTGAGAACGCTGATTATGGTATCCCTAAGACTATCGAAGCTACGCTTAAGATAGGTCATATCCTTCTTAAGGTCCTGCACCCTACCCAAGAGTTCCACCCCCAATTCATCAATCTTCCTATTTGTGTC
>CADDZQ010000039.1 GCA_902812505.1 archaeon | reverse complement strand
CGTGAGGGCAGCCGATGGTTATCACCTCGGCACTGGGCGCGGAGCCTCCGAGCTTATCAGCCTCCTTTTTTAGATCAGCTTGACTGACATCCACCACCTCAGGCCTGTCAGAGAGCCTCCATTCGGGCGTTACACCCTCAACGAAGAAGAGCGCCACAGCGCCCGTTGAGGCTAGAGCAGCTCCTAGTGCTTTAAGGTCTTCCCTTGAAGGCTTTATACCCCTGAACGCCACAACCCTCTCACCCGCCACCCTACCAATATAGGAGCCAAGGACAGCATAGTCGACGGGATCCGTTAACTCAGCACCGACCCGTACAAGTAGTGTCGCCACCCTGTTCGAGGTGAGGTGGTAACCATAGTAGGGAGTGTACCCGGTTATTGCAGAGCACAGCGCGGATACGCCGCTTTCCCTGTTGGTCATCGCGCCAAGAACCGAGTTAGCAAATATAACCGCGCTACTCTCAGCCCAAGCCACATGCTCGCCGGGACGTGGCTCAACCCCTATCTGATATGGTGCACACGTAAGGGATAGGTTTACACCCATTTTGCGGTAGGCCTGCAGTATCCTGTTTTGACCCTCAATGAATTTGAGGTCGAGCTTCATTTCCTCGAACCTGTTGAGGTCCATCCCGGCCGGGTTGATGTATGACGGTATCCTTACCCGAGCACCCTTTTGGGCGAGATCCCACAGGAAGTCTGCACCAGCATCACCAATGTTCTTATAACTCACACCCGATATCTGCGCGCTTGTACACCTCACAAGCCTCGGCGCACCATATATTTTACCCAGAGCAACCAAGATCTCCATGGCCTTCGAAGAGGCTTCCCCAAACTCGCCCGCAAGCATTCGCTCCTGTGCTTTGGTGAAGTACAATCTAAATACATCTCTCAGCGCGAACTAATAAACCCTAGCCATACATCATAGCCAACACGTTAACCACAATCGTCATCTATTTTTACTTGTAACGCGAGTACACGATGCCCTAAGATAGGGATGCTTAAATCTTGTAGCATATAATTGAGTGTTTAATGAAGCTAGTATCATCAAAAGAGTTTGATGTGAGGGCGGCGGACCCTGACAGCGATTTTGACGGGTTCTATGACTTACTGTGCACCCTCCTCAAGGAGCGGGACTCCTATGTAATGGTCAATTACATGGGTGCAACACCCACAAGAGAAGAATTAAAAGAGCGGTCCAAGATGTGGAATAGGTCTCGACAACATCTTGAAGTAGCCTATTGCAACAATCTTCTGGTTGGGTACACGGGTGCGCTTGTTGGACCAAACTTTGGAACGGCTCAGCCTCACGAAGCCGAAATCTATTACGCCGTACGAAGGGAATACAGAGGAATGGGCTTATCCTATGCGCTTCTTTTGTCGCTTCTTAACAGGCTCAGCGTAAAATATATTCACGCCTATGTGTACGTCGGTAACACCCCCTCTATAAGAACCCTGGAAGCCCTCGGGCTAAATAGGCTGACGTTGCTCGAAGAATACATCTACCATACCGGTGAGGGTAGATACCACGACCTATACCTCTATAGAGGTCTACGTTTAGAAGCCGTTAAAAAGGCGGGAAAGACTCGTCCACCGCGGCTATAAAATTGTGGAGGTGTGAGTGTCCAGTCGTACTTCTATGCCCTCTGCATCGAGGTCTAAACTATGATACTCAGTTAAAGATTATTAAGTATTCAATTGTCCGTATAAATGCTGGATCTTACAATTATTTTAAAGCGTTTTTATGATGCAGAGTAGTTTGAGGATGGAAAAACGCTAATGTTATATTTTGAATCAGAGTTAGTGTTCCCTAGAATGGAAATAGTTGAATTAACGGATAAAGACGTTGAGCAGTATCTAAACCTCCTCAACGCAGAGGACAGTGTTAAGGACTTGTTGAGTAGGCTGGGATTCCCACTCAGCAAGCAAGAGTACTTCGAGAAAATCAAGAGTTTTTCCACTTGGATTAAGGCCTACGTGGCCAAGCAAGGTGGGGAAGTGGTAGGCGCCATAACCTTCACAGGTGCTGAGAATCTTGATATGAAGGATGCGTGCATAATAACGGATGTGTCCGTTAGAAGAGATCACCGTAATAGAGGCCTAGGTACCACTCTCGTAAGAACCGTTCTTGACTTCGCGAGAAGCCAAGGTATAAGGAAGGTTGTCACAATAGTGAGCGAAATGAATGTCCCAGCGCTGGAAATGTTCCATAAAGTCGGCTTCAAATCCTATAGAGTGTTAAAAGACTACTATATCCAGGGTGAAAACGCGGTAGCGCTTGAATATGAGTTGGTGTAGCTTCAACACCAAATGTTTAGAATTGTCAAATCTCTCTCCTAAAGATGGGATCCTTACTAGTAGGAGTGTATGAAACCTATGACTCGTCTAGGGGTCCAGCTGGATGCTAGTATCGCTGGCTTAATTTTAAATTTTTCATAAGCGTATGATGGTGTTCGGATACAAGCTTCACGCATATCACATCTACATGGTGTAACACCGCGGAAACACTGCAAGTCTACGAGGCGTGTGAAGAGTGTTTTTCTCGGGCTAACGTTGTTGTAAGAGCTCCTTGCGCGTTCTTTGAGGTAGCCCTAAATCGCTCAACGAGGTCCTTAATCCATAAGGTTTGGTACACGTGATGCTTGAAGCAGGCTCGAATTATAGCATCATGCTACCATGGACCCTTATCTGTGAGAATAGCCGGGTCACACAAACAACTTTTCTCAGCCTACATAGAAACCTGAGCGCGTTTTGTGTGGTCGTTGTGTGAGAAAGTAAACCAGATTAGCTGTCTTGTATAGGCGTCAACCGCGACCCAAACGTGGGTGGGTCTACCACCATAATCCACCAAGGTTTCATCCAAGGCGATAGCGAGGTACTCGCGTGGCTCAGCTTCGGAGTTCAGCTTCTTCTCAACCTTCTCCGTCTAATCCTCTACGCTCGACTTTGAGACTGTGATAGAGCGCAGTCTAAGGAGCTTCGATGTCTTCCTGAGACTCAAGTCAAAAGCGTTGAGCAGAACAGCTATCACCTCGAGCTAGGAGAACCTTTTCTTGTCCCCCCACAAAAACACAATTTCTAAATGTTGTGAATATGTTCGTGGTGGCCGCCACGTCTCGTGGGATTCAAAACCGTGGTACCCATTACAAATAAGTCTTATCCTGAGACGATCTAAGTCATTGAGACTTTATAGTTTTTAGATTATAAGTAGGGCCAGTAAAACCGCTATAATCAGAATAAGCCCAGCAAAAATAGAGTTTATAGTATATCTAGATTTATATCTACCAACTTTCAAATCTCTTTCGTTTAGCACGTAGATCACTAACCCGTATACGATTACAAGTGCGCCAAGCGCTATCATTGAGACTCCAAACATTTGTGAGTGTCCGCTGCTTTTTACACCTTTAATTAATTCTAAAAAAAGAGTGAATTTAGCGATGACAAAACCAAAACCAACAAGCGCTATCCCAGTTCTTACCCAAGCAAGAAACGTTCTTTCGTTAGCCATGTGATCGGATGGTGATGCCACTATTCTTTTATTTAACGTATTAAAATAAGGATACCGTAAAAAGGTACAACTAAATTTATTCACTCATGAGAGTTCTTAGATGTTTGAGGTCGTGTTACCGTATAGGGTAAAGAACATAGTTTAGCCATTTGAGTGCGATAGTGCACCTGTTCTGCGCGGTAAATAAATCATTGAAACTTAATGCTTGCAGATGACCTTTAATCTTAATAATTATTCTTGGTTTTGCTTTTAAGATAAGCTGATAAACACGAATAGCGAAGTAAATTCATGCCTATCAGGATTTGTATTAACAGTCAAACACCGTTTCTCAGGTTTAAGCTCAGCTACTCTGAGTTGGTTGAGAAGTATGGTATTCTCGACGACCCTCTGGACATAAGGATGCTTGAGGAGGGTGTTGACTATGATTTCTCTCCGGGTGGTGTGACAGCAATGGTTTACCCCCTTATCAGAAACCTTGTTAATGAAGGTTATGTTTCGGAAGCATATTGGGTGAGTTTGGGGGTAGATTACCCCGCGAATGTTGAGGTTGACGGTATACACGTGTCCCACATCGAGTTGGAGGATAGGTATAGGCGTGATTACGCATCGTTTAAAGAGAGGCTTTGGGCTGAGATTCATGGTTTAGGTCAACACAATTTCCCGATAGCCGAGTATAATGCCTATGTGCACTACAACTCTATTAATGCTCAGAAGCTTCTTGAATATGTTGGTAGGGTGGATGTGTTTGAAGTTGAAGATTTCCAGCAACTCCTCGTGGGTCAACTCATAGGTCCATCCGCCCCAGCCATTCTGCGCTGGCATGTACCCTTCGTACCGGAATACTTTGAAGGGGTGTTACAAAGGTTTGTCCTGAAGGCAATAGAAGGTTTTGACGCGGTGGTGGTAAGCACTAGGAGAGATTTGGAGGGGCTTATTCGAAGCTCGTATCATGGTAGAGCACACCAGATATATCCCTTCGTGGACCCTTCTGAGTGGTCTGAGCCGCCTAGTTCATCCAAACAGGAGTTCCTAGATATGATTGGCTTCAGAGAAGGAGAAAAGCTGCTTGTGATGGTGGCGAGAATGGATAGGATCAAGTCTCAGGATGTGGCGATAAGGGCGTTGGCGAGGCTTAAACAAAGAGAGAATCTACGTCTGGTGCTGATAGGTGATGGGAGCTTCACGTCTAGTGGTCGAGGCGGCCTTGCTCATGGTAAGGCTCATGGGTGGAGAGCCGAACTCGAGGAGTTAGCTGAGCGTCTAGGTGTTTCCGAAAGGGTGGTGTTTCTAGGCTACCTCCCCAAACGCTTGGTTGAAGCCGCGTATAGCTGCTCTGACGCGGTGCTCTTAACTTCTAAGATTGAGGGGTTCGGGGTTACGGTGCTCGAGGCTTGGCTTTACAAGAAGCCAGTGATTGTGAGCACTGGTGCGGGTGTATCCGAGCTCATAGTCGATGGCTCCAACGGCTATTCTTTTCCGCCGGGCGATGATGCGAAACTGGCTGAAAGGGTGATGGAGGCTGTGGGCGCACAGGCTGAAAGGCTTGGCGAAAATGGGTACGAGACCTCTAAGAGGTGTCACCTCAAGGTTTCCGCGGATAATATGAAGAGCGTCTACGAACAGGTCTCATCACTATACGCTCAGGTGGGTAACACGTGAACGACCCGGTCTGTGGAAAACAAGTGGATCAGAAAACAAAATTTCGGGTTGTCTTTAAGAAGAATGAGTATAGATTCTGTAGTATGATCTGCGAAACGGAATTCAAACGCAGCCCAGAGAAGTATCTTAGAAAGCCCCTCAATTAAAAATCTGGTGTGAAGCATAAACCACCGCCCTAGAGATTAGGTATTGAGAAAACATCTAAGTATGGGGAGATTGTCTAGGTTTTTGGGCATTGCTGCGCACATGTTCAAGAGCACCCAATACCTAGCCTTATATGATAAAGTGGGCTACAAAACCGAATTGCTTAGTGGTCGCCATGAGTAACAGTTTGTATGAATCCATGACTTGTAAAGGATTGAATCTACGACTGCGGGTACTGTTGAAGCATCGGTATTGTACGGTATTGTTTGAACTTGGTAGCTAAGGCGAGAAGTTTCGTGATTTGCGGTGGCTCGAAAAACCCTAATTTGGCTTTTTGGTACACCGTTTATGACTGGATAGCCAATCTGTGGTTAAACTTGCGTGTTATGGACAAAACGGTTTAAATCACGGTTTGGGTGTGTTGAGATGAGTCGATAGTGGTGCGTACACCTCTCTACCCTGTTTACGCGGATAGGGCTCGCTTTATAGATTTTTATGGTTGGGAAATGCCTGTTTGGTTTAGCTCTATTGAGAGAGAGCATATGGCTGTAAGGAGAAATGCTGGTGTTTTTGATATTTCACATATGAAGAGAACTTATGTGCATGGTAAGCGGGCCGCTGATTATTTGGATTATCTGTGCGGTGCAAAACCTTCAGCTCTGAAGAAGGGTAGGTTAGCGTACACTCACGTTTTGAATGAAAGGGGAGGCATAATTGACGATGGGATAGTCTTCAGACTAGCGGAGGACGAGTTTCTGTTTGTTACTAATGCCTGCACAACCCAACGGATGTCCAGCTGGATGGCTGAGGTTGCAGCGCGCGGGGGTTTCGAGGTCGAGTTGGAGGATCGTGGGAGTAGGGAGGCGATGATAGCTCTCCAAGGGCCAACTTCCCTGTCTGTTTTAAAGGAAGTCACTGGTCTAGATATGGCATCCGTGAGGAGGTTTGAGTGTGTTCCCTATAGCCGGATTTTAGTTAGTCGTAGTGGCTATACTGGTGAGGATGGAGTGGAGATAGTGGGGCCAAGTCAGGATGTGCTTGAAGTTTTTGAGGGGCTGCTAGGTAAAGGTGTGGAGCCCTGCGGTCTCGGCTCGAGGGATACGCTCAGACTTGAAATGGGATACCCGCTCGCATGTGTTGACTTCAATGAGGAAACCAACCCATACGAGATGGATGCCCAGAGGTTTCTGGACTTCACGAAGGAGTTCATAGGAAGGGAGGCGCTCGAAAACCCTAAGCCGACCAGACTTCTAAAGGGGGTTCTCACGGATGACCGAGTTGTGCTCAGGGGGGGCTACACGGTTGAGTGTTCACCCGATGTACGAGCCAAACTCACATCTGGCACACTTTCGCCGGTTTTGGGGAAAGGTATCGGGTTAGGGTTTTTCCCTATCAGTGTGGAGGCAGGTAGCCGCGTAAATGTCGAGGTTAGAGGGAAAACATATTCAGCCATAATTGTTAAGCCGCCATTCATAAAGAAGTAGACTTATAGAGTTCATAGGAATTGGAGGCTTAAAACACGCTTAAGTATATGGAGGGCTAGGAAATTCAGGATGTCCGCCATACCAGAAGGTATACTATATAGTAAGGAGCACGAATGGGTGAGGGTTGAGCAGGGGATATGCACTGTGGGCATCACTGACTACGCGCAGTCGAAGCTTGGGGACGTGGTGGTCGTAGACCTACCCAAAGTGGGCGCTAGGCTCGAGTACATGAAGCCAGCTTGCAGTATCGATTCATTCAAGGCTGTCTCGGATGTTTACTCCCCCCTGAGCGGTACGGTTGTGGAGGTAAACCCTGAAGTATCAAAAGACCCAGGTGTAGTGAACCGTGACCCCTACGGTAAAGGTTGGCTGTTTAAGCTTAAACCTGAAAGGTTCGAGGAGGAAGTTAAACTACTGCTCAAACCCGAAGAGTATCGCAGGCTCATAGAAGGGTTGAGCGATGCCTGAGCCAGAAGCAGACAGCTTCAGTCATCCTTACTTGGGACTCACACCTGATGATAGAGAGGAGATGCTGAGGGAGCTTGGCATAAGCTCGGTTGATGAATTATTCAGTGACATCCCTGTTAAATCCGAGTTCCACGGCCTACCGGAGCCAGCATCCGAAGCCGAGGTTTACCGTGAGCTTTTCAATCTGAGCTTGGAGAACTCTAACTGCATGGAGCATCCATGCTTTCTTGGAGGATACCACATCCACTACGTTCCAGCGGTGGTTCAGAAGATCGCTGAGAGAAGCGAGTTTTTAACGTCGTACACACCATATCAGCCCGAGATCTCTCAGGGTCTGCTACAGGCGCTATTTGAATATCAATCCCTCATGGCTGAGCTCACGGCCTTGGATGTCGTGAATGCATCCCACTATACTTATGGCACATCACTCGGGGAAGCCGCCCACATGGCCCATAGGGTTACGGGTAGGAGGAAGATTGTGGTTTGTGGTGCTGTGAACCCAGAGAGGCTTGAAGTGCTCAAAACCTATGCCTTTGGGCGTGACCTCAGCGTGGTTGAATGCGGCCACGACGGGGAATCCGGGGAGGCAAACTTGGAGGAAGCTCTTAGCGAGTTGGACTCCGACACAGCCATGGTCTATGCTGAGAGCCCCAATTATTTTGGGGTAATTGAGCCACGCTTAGGAGAATTGGCCGAAGAGGCTCATAGACGTGGCTCGCTGTTTTGTCAGGGTTTCGATACGATTTCACTAGCGATTTTTAGGCCGCCCGGCGAGGTTGGGGCCGACATCGCTGTGGGGGAGGGGGTTGGAGCGTATCCGAGCTACGGCGGCCCAACCTTAGGCGTCTTCGCGGTTAGAAGGGAGTACGTAAGGAGCATGCCCGGCAGGGTTGTGGGCGCCACAGTCGACCGCTCCGGTCGTAGAGGGTTTGTGATAACACTTCAAACGAGGGAGCAGCACATAAGGAAGGAGAAGGCTACATCCAATATCACCACCAACAGCGCGATACTCGCCCTTCAGAGCGCTGTGTACATCGCCTTAATGGGGTACGAGGGCCTTAAACGTTTAGCGCTCACCGTTCTTTCAAACACTAAGTATACTCAACGAAGGATTTCCGAAGTTAAAGGTGTCGTTAGCCCACGCTTCAAGGGGTTCAGCTACCAAGACTTTGTGGTAGAGGGTAAAATCAATGCTTCAGTTTTTAAACAGAGTTTAAGGTCACGAGGTGTGCTTGGACCAACACAGATTAACTATATGGGGGGCTCGGGGTGGCTTGTTGGGGTAAACGAGTTGATAACCCCAAAACACGTCGACCTACTTGTTGAGTGTTTAAAGGAATCAGTGGAGGTATGATGCGTTTGAAGTATAGGCAGGCTGTTTATCAACACTCCGATAAAGTCAACGAACCTCTTCTAGTGGAGCTTGACCAGAGATCTCGGCTTCCCCCAACAGTACCAGACGGCTTGGGTGGGGGTGTGGATGTACCAGCACATCTAGCACGTGTGTGTAGCCCAAGGCTGCCAGCCATCTCTGAGCTCAGCGTTGTAAGACACTATGTTCGGCTGTCGCAGATGAATTTCGGGGTTGATAATGGCTCCTACCCTCTTGGAAGCTGTACGATGAAGTATAATCCGAAGATAGACGATGTGGTGGCTGGCCTGCACGGGTTCTCTATGCTCCATCCAGCTCAGGATGAATTAAGTGTTCAGGGTGCCCTGCGCGTTATCTGGGAGCTCCAATTATTCCTAATAGAGCTCACAGGTATGGATGCCATAACACTGCAGCCAGCGGCCGGTTCCCAAGGGGAATTCGTGGGTATGCTTGTGACGAAGGCCTACTTTAAGGAGAGTGGTGAGCTAGATAAGAGGAGGAAGGTTTTGATACCTGAAACAGCTCATGGAAGCAACTTTGCGAGCGCCGCTATGGCTGGGTTCGAAGTTGTACCGGTGCCCATGCGGGACGGAGAAGTGGATATGGCCTCTTTTAGAGCGCTGTGTGATGATAGGGTGGCCGCATTCATGGCTACTGTGCCGAACACACTTGGCTTGTTCGAGCAGCGAATCTTGGAGATCAGCGATGCTGTCCACGCCTGCGGGGGCCTTATGTATTTTGATGGCGCCAATATGAATGCGCTTATAGGTGTTGTGAAACCCGCACAGCTTGGTTTCGACATAGCCCATCTAAACCTCCATAAGACTTTCTCCACGCCGCACGGGGGAGGCGGGCCCGGTGCTGGGCCTGTGGCCGTTAAGAAACACTTGGCTGATTATCTACCCTTACCTAGGCTTAGGAAAAGTGAGGATGGCTCGTATACGTGGGACTATGCTTCTCGCAGGTCTATTGGGAGGGTTAGGGAGGGGTTCGGGAACTTCGGGGTGCTTTTACGTGCATACACATATATACGCACGCTTGGGCTTGAGGGGTTGAGGCAGGCGGCGAGGGACTCTGTGCTCGTTTCAAACTACGCCGCGAAGAGGTTATCCCAAGTTTACTCACTGCCTTTCGGCGGTAAGCCGAGGAAGCACGAGTTCGTGATATCCTCAAAGCCCACTGGGAAGAGGGCTTTTGATATAGCGAAGCATATCTTAAAGTGGGGTTACGCACCAACAATCTATTTTCCACAGCTCGTGGATGAAGCGTTGATGATTGAATTCACTGAGTCCGAAACCAAGCGGGAAGTCGACGAATACATTCAGGGTCTCCTAGATGCGGCTAAGTCCGATTTAACGTCTGACCCCAACAACACGTCGGTAGACAGACTCGACGAAGTCAGGGCTGCGAGGGAGCCTAAACTCACATGGAGGGATTTGGGGTGTGTTGAGCCGTAGGGATAAAGTCGCCACGATGAGGCTAAGGCTTAGCGCCATAGACTACTTGATAGCTGTGAAGCAAAGGCACAGGTACACTGAGCTAGAGAAGTACACTGGTCTCAAACCAAGCGTCCTCACAAGATATGTTAAGGGTAGGGTGATACCCACAGAAAAAAGGGCTAAAGAGCTGATAACCATCTTATCGGAGCATTTCGGCCTCACCAGCCTGTTCAAGGAATATGTACACGTTGACCCAACGGGGATGGTTGATGACACAGAGCTTGTCGCTAACCCCTCGGTGCTCAGGCTTGCCGCCGCCGAGGCAGCCGTCAGATTCAGCGAGCTTAAGGTGAACAGGGTTGTGACCATGGCCTCAGACGGCATCGCCTACGCAGCCTTTGTGGCCGACGCACTCGGTGCGAGGATGGTTATAGCCAAGAAGGAGAAGGAGAAGGGTGTGAAGAGGTTCATATCTTCAGAGGCACCCATCGGCGACTCGGGGCTCTTCCTTACAGCGTACGCTCCAGCAACAAGCCTGCGTAGGTCTGATCGCTGCCTTATAGTGGACGACTTGGTTAGGAGTGGCGAAACACAGGAGGCTCTGACGAACCTCGTCAAACAGATTGGAGCCGAAGTACTCGGCTACTCATTCCTCATCGCGGTCACCGATAAGTGGAGGTCCAAAATCGAACCAGAAAAACCACTCCACATCGTTCTATCCATAAACTCGTTTTAAACCCCACCTAATCGAATAACCGCTTCTGAAGTCCCGTGTTGATGGACTGCAAGATATTATGCAAATAGGGCTTGGTGGGTACACCCACATTAGATTTGGCGTGCGACGTTACAGTCTCAGCCATAAGCACGCATCAAGCGGATCCTCGAAGAGGTAAGCCATAAAATATATACCTGTTTGTAGAAGGGGTTTGGGAAGCTACTAACAATTCACCCTTATCCAAAAATGTCTTAAAACTCCGCTTCTACGAATTAAACGAAGCATATAACAGGGTGGAAGGGTGGGCGGGGTAGTCGAGTGCTGAACCAGCAACCTCCTGCTACCCTAGTGGCGTGGGTCACTCGTATTCTATTGTGGCTGGAGGCTTCGGTGTCACGTCATAGTAGACATCCCTTATATCGGGGTGGATTTCTAGGGTTTCCTCTGCGAGGTATTTTAGTGTGGGGAAGTTTGGTCTTAGCACATCCGCAGTCATAAAGTCGCTTGTTTTGACTGCTCTGATAACTATGCTGTATCCCTGAGGCGAGTCATGCTTGGCCGCAAGCCTCACACAAACCCTAAAGAACTCGTCTGAAGTGTTCAAAACCTCCCGCAGAAGGGTGCTGGCATCCATGTAAAGCCTGTAGGCCTTGTTGTCGAATTCCCGTGGTGAGGTGTTGGCATTTGGTCCAACACCAATCAACCCCCCGTATACCCTAGCATCCCCCTTGACGCCTGTAACTTTCTCTTTGAAAACCCAGTTATCTGCTTCGCTCACGAGTGGTTGCTCGCGTTTGTGTGCTGCATCAAAGATTGCCGCGAACCACTGCGAGCCGCCGAGCCCATTCATTTTCTTCTCGACAACAGCCGTGGTGGCGCGTAGTAGATCTATTTTTATGCGGGTTACCTCACCAGGCACTCTTACGAGTAGCCCAGGACCAGGGAATGGCTGCCTTGAGATAAATGATTGGGGTAGCCCTAGTTGCTCTCCAAGCGCCCTTACCTGGTCCTTGTAGAGGTAAGCCAATGGCTCGAGTAGTCTGAAGCCGAACTTTTCCTCCGTGCGTATACCCAGCTGGCGTAACACGTTGTGCTGTGTCTTTATGCCACCAGTGGTTTCTATCCAGTCTGGCGCTATTGTTCCTTGTACTAGTAGTCCCACGTTCATTTCGTGCGTAAGGTCTCTTAGTACGGAGTAGAAGGTCTCTCTGAAGGCGAGTCGTTTCTTCTCCGCATCGCCGATACCCTTAACAGAGGTGTAAAACCTTTCTTTCGCATTAATTACTCTGAGCTTACGAGGCGAAACGAGGTCGAAGCTCGATTTGACCTCCCCCACCTCCCCTTCCCGCATGAAGCCTGTGTCTATGATGACGGGATGAACGTTCTCTCCGAGCGCCCTGATTGTGACCAGCGCTGCAACCACGCTATCTATTCCACCGGAGACCGCTGCGAGAACGTTTTCCCCATCCGCCTTCTGCCTCACGAGTCTTGTTAACTCCTCTATTAGCTTAGAAGGTGGCAGAGCGGAGGCTTTGAGAAGCTCTTCATCATCATAGGGCTGGGTTGAGTGCATTCTTTACCAACCTTAATCCTTGAACCTTGATTTGTCAGCTAAGCGTATCTCGTGCTTGAGTTGGTTGGAGTGAAGCGTAGCGTTAGCTACCTCTTCAGCCGACCTAATCATGAGGTCCTTATCAGCCGACCTAATCATTATGCTCACGTGTTGCACCGTTGTGTTGAGTTTTTTTGCTATGGCCTCATAGTCTACATACCAATCTTCCTCATACTGCTTCACGTCGAATGGTAGCTCCTTCTTGGGCATCAGTTTTATCCTGTTAAGAGCCACCCTCCAAGCCAAAACTTCACGTGGCTGTGCTACGTGTGGTTGCTCTAAGCCCGCGAAGAACTGTGAAGCCTCGGGGTAGACCTCTGAAGCCAAACTTATGAGCGCCTTCCACGTCATGTACGTTCTCTTATCGGTTAGGTCAGCGTTTTCAGGTATACATTCAATCGTATAGGGCATCGACTAAACAATCCACTAAATCCGTAATAGGCTTTACTCAGATGCGCCTCCTTCTAGAGGGGAGACTTGGTTCGTTAGCTATCTGGTTGCCTCTATGAGTGACTGTAATGATTGGGCTTCGAACATGTTACCCTCAACTTTGAGTTTACCTGAAAAGAAAGCTTGAATTGCGTCTAGTTGGCCTCTGAACAGCTGAACCATGTCTCCCGCGGACATGACAATCGTCGCGACAGCGTTCGGCGCAGACCCTTTCTCAAGCTTGGCCTCACCTCCCTTGATAATCAGATAGAATGGTTCAGAGTCTGTGGGTCTAAATTGGAAAACCTTGTTCCAATCCTTTGTTTGCTCCTTGAGACGGGTGTTCTGCACGGCTTTACCCACAATTTCGCTCAGGATTTCAAAGGGTGAATCCATGAGTGTAGGATAACGCCGTAATCTAAAAAGTTTACTATACATGACTTGAACATTTTCCTGTGATAGACCCGGGGAATGTTTGTGTTATTAGATGAGGCGTTTGTATTTAATGAAATGAATTTATATATACCGTAAAACTATACAATCTGTGGCAAGAAGAGGTTCGCTGAAAATCGATAGTGTGGACAGGAAAATTCTACGCTCTATGCTACACAATGGTAAGTTTAACCTCAAAGACATAGCTCAGAGCGTTGGCGTGTCAAAATCCACGGTGCACAATAGAATTAAACGACTGCAGAGGATGGGTGTGATAAAGAGCATCTTGCCTTGGCTTGACCACGACAAACTTGAGAACGAGTTCACCGCTGTCTCTTTGATAAGGGCGAAGTATGGCCCCAATTATGCCGAGGAGGTGGGTAAGAAGCTCGCCGCCATCGAAGGGGTGTGGGGGGTGTACTTTGTTCTAGGTGATAACGACTTTATAGTGCTCAGCCGGGCTAAGAACAGAGCGCAGCTCGAACACGTCATCGAGAGCTTCACGAAGATCGATGGCGTTGAGAGAAGTAGCACAGCTGTGGCGCTAAAGGTCATAAAAGAAGATCCACGTGATGCATTCAGAATAGAAGAGTAAGCCCTTTACGAGAGCTGGAAAACCGCTACCACTTTTTTTGGCTTCCGGTTCACCATGGACCTGAATGGAGTACTCCGCCTCCTTATAAAATCAAGCTCGGCTTAAACACAATGTGCATCGAGTAGCGCTAATATAGTCGTTGAGATAAATATTATTTTGGCTTATAAAATGAGTGATGATGTATCCTCCAAGGATGTAACCGTCAGGTTGGGTGCGGCCGCTGGTGACGGTATACAGAGTGCCGGTGAAATTGTTACAAAGATCTTTTCTAGAAGCGGTTTATACGTGTCCACATACAACGGCAACCAGTCTCTGATAAGAGGTGGACACGTTTGGTTCCACGTCCACGCTGGTGAGAGCAGGGTTTACTCTCTGGGGTTCGGAATAGATTATCT
>CADDZQ010000038.1 GCA_902812505.1 archaeon | reverse complement strand
TTGGTAGGCTCGGTATATCCCCCAGTAAACTTGTCTCGAGTAACCCCGACCTGCTTGTGTGCGTGGTATCCGGGTATGGTTTGGAGGGTGAGTGGGCGGATCAACCTGCATTTGATGCCACGATATTAGCTCAGAGCGGCCTCATGCATCTTACTGGTAGCCCCGACTCGGAGCCTTCTAGGTTCGCCACCCCGATAGCTGACATCACAACCGCTATGATGGCGGCAATAGCAATCCTAGCCTCTCTACGTGAAGGTAGAAGGGGGATCGTGGAGATACCAATGCTCGACACCCAGCTCTACCTCGCACTCTTCGAGGTGTATAACTACCTGCTCACGGGTAAGGATAGGGATAGGATGGGTTCCGCTCACCCCAACATCGTTCCCTACCAAGCTTTCAAGGCATCTGACGGCTACTTTTACCTAGCATGCGGGACAGACAAGCAGTTCCAAGAGGTTTGTGAGATGCTTGGTGCAACAGACCTCTTGGTGTTCGACTCAAACGAGAAGAGGGTACTAAATAGAAAGAGGATCATAGACGCTTTTCAGGCGGCGTTCGCAAAGAACACCGTGGGCCACTGGGTTCAAGAGCTTTACAGACGTGGAGTGCCTGCTTCACCGATACTTCGGGTATCCGAGGCGCTTTCATCCCCATACGTCAAAACAAAAGGCATACTCTCCTACGCGGAGAACCTCTACTCTAAGAGAGAAGCACCATACATAAGGTTCCCAGTGCACACAGATAAAGACAAATTCGGAGTGCGCATCCCCCCACCACGCCTCGGTGAACACACGGAAGAAATCCTCCGCGGACTGGGATACACACAGGAGAGAATAAGCCACCTAAGAGCCAACAGGGTGATACTTTAATAGCGTTAAGGTTGAACTAATTAACAAATAGCCTTCAGTTAACACACTGCGCTACCCGATGAGAAGTGTGGTTACCCCTTATCCAAACAACGACTATATGATGAACCAAGTGAGCTCCCCCGCCATGAATGGCGAACCACCCACTTCAACCACCACCAAACTCGATCCCTACCCACCGGGAGGGTTACGTGCCCCCCGTCAGTTTCCACAGGCTTAGATTCCCCAACCCAGCGCACCGCGGGTACCCATAAGTATCTATACATGGGTCCCCCTAAAACTTTCGTCGGTGACCCCCACCTCGGCTGGTAGATTAGAAATTCTTGCTATGGCACAGTTGAAGCTAAGAGTTAGCTCTGACCTACCGTCAAGGGAAAGGCTTTGGAAACATTATAAGGCTCGGTTTCTATTTGCGGGTGATAACAGCTTATACGGAGTAAATGGGCTCAGGTCGTTCAAGAAATTTGAAAGCTTAAAGGCGAATTGCGAGCTTGTTAGAGTGGACAACAAGAGAAAGGGGTTATTGGTGAATACTTGGATGTACGAGAAGATGGGCTTGAAGTAGAGCTCGGACCTCCTATAGATGATTTCACCCTAGTGGACGGGGTGGATATGCGTCGGCATACCTATCACGCCCTAGTGGAACTCCAGGTATAACGCAGAGTCCCTGCTAGTTTATGGGCTCCTTCGGCTTGGATTGGCTCTGCCTTCTCGAGCCGGGACACAGAACCCACTAGCTTGCGGGGAACTCGCAATCGTAAGCTCTGCACACATAAATGCATTATCACACTGCCTCACTCATACCCACCCACCTGCTTCCCCTTGCCTGCTCCGTTCGTTCGAGTCTCCATTGCACTTCAACAACCAAGGCCCAGTGGGGAGGTAGCTACACTTAGACTGAGGGGGCTCCCACTGCCCCGAAGACCATGTGGAACCGACTAAGTCTGTTATTCAGGAGTTTCCGATGACGCAGAGCCTGATTGTGACCCTAACACTAGCAAACTCAGTAAACACTAATAGTTGAGGCTGCGCCATACCCTCTGAAATTAATGCTCTTATACTGGGTTTAAGTATAAATTCACGTGTTATGGGATGTCGGGGATGGGGCTTCCGAAGAAGTTGTGTGAGCTTATTCGACGTGAAAACCCTGTTCGAAGTAACACCGTAATTATTCTGGTGTCAATTGATTACTCTGGATATCCACGGCCATGCCTCCTCTCACCCTACCAAGTTGTGGGTGGTCGCGGATCCAAGGAAATTTTGGTGGCGGTGAACTCTGGGTCCACCACCCATTCAAACCTGCTGGAGAGAGCAATGTGCACACTCATATTTTTCACCCCACCCTCAGCGGTCTATGCGAAGGGAGAGGCCTCCAAGATTAGGGAGGCGGCTGACGGCAACACACTCTTTCGAGTCACACTCATAGAAATAAAGGAGGATTACTCCGAGGTCGCTCCAATTATAACTCAACCACTCTTCGACGACTCAAAGGTAAAACCCCGATATATCCAGACATACCTTGAACTCTCAGGATAGACAGCGCTATCCACCTCCAGCATGACTCTCCTAGGCCGGCTTGCTACTGCATGCGTTTTGGGAATCGTTTTTTGGGTGGGTTGAGCTCCTGCTTTATTGACTGTTTAAGCCTCCGCTCGATTTTATCGAACACCTTAAGGATGTCATAACCAGTATCAGAGAGATTAACAGTTTTCTTCGGTGTATAAAGCTGTAGATTCACCTCGAACGCCTTACCTGAGGGGCCAACCTTCTTCACCCTCGCCCTTATCTCGAACACTGATGGGATTGTTTTAGTGGCGTATATTGCAAGCCTCCTCAGCTTTTGCTTTATGGCGCCATCAGCCAGCATATCGTCGCTTAACCCTGAGATTTGGATGGGTAACTCCACCGTGGACTGGTGCTCGGCGAGCGGCTTAAGGAAGTCCCTTAGCGTAACTATTCCCTGAAGCTCTTCGCCTAGGACGACGAGTGTATAGGTGCTCCTAGATTCCAGAACCCTTTTAAGGGCCTCTGAATAGTCCTCGTTTACCTCTGAAGCCACAGCACCCACGGTTATCCCACCAACAGGTAGCCTCTTCTGGCTTAGCGCCTCAAGCCCCCACCCTCCCTGTGTGAGCTTTTCACCCGGGCTGAGAAGCAGCAGTAATACATCCTTGGATTTCACCATCCCCGCAACCCTACCCTTACTAAGCACTGGTAGATGGTCTATTTTATTCTCAGTAAACAGCTTCACAGCTTTGCCCAGCGTGTCATTCGCTTCAATCGTGATGGGATTAGAAGTCATAATATCGGTAATACTAAGACCCTTAGCCCCACGCTTTAAAACACCTGAGAGGACGCGGTCAGCTCTCAGTACACCTATGATTTCCCCTTCCTCGACGATTGGTAGCACTTGAACCCTATGTTCAACCATGAGTTTGGCCGCCACACCAACACTAGTATCCTTGGTTAGCGCTGGTACACGCTTCGCAAACAGGCCGATCTTTGTGTCAGGCGATTTAACCTTGAGCATACTGTGGGCCTGCAACACACCGTAGCCCTTCTCAAGCTTCACTGGGAAAGACATCAACTCGGCTCTCTGCAGTACTCCCAAGGCTTCGTAGACCGGCTGAGACCCGCTCAAAACCGGGAAATCCGCAACGAATTCCCCAACACTTTGGGCCGCAAGCTCGTCGAACACGCCGATATAATAACCAGTAGACCAATAAGCGTTTTCATACAGCGGGTGAGCTACCCACGCCTGGGTAGTTCAAATTCGTGTTTGACGCACAATCGATGCTAAGCATGATTTTTTATCCGTCGTAAAGGGCTGGGCTTGTTGCCTTTTATCACAGCTTCATATTTCCACCCATGTTACACTAAACGTATGATAGGTCTACTGTGGGGTGCCTATCTACGACCATGTATAGGGAAGAAAACCGATAGATGTTCTTTTTGGTTAGCAAGCTATAAGCCTGGCTTCCGGCTTCGCCCGCCGCATAGTCCACACACCATGATATGATGACTAGAAACTGTTCACTAGGTGTTGGTGAAATTGTAATTTTTCTTCTAACCAAACGCTCTGTCACCAGCGTCACCCAAACCCGGAACAATATAGCCTCTTTCATCTATGAGGGGGTCCACTTCAACTACGAATATGTTGACTGGTCTACCCCACCTCAAAACCCGCTCAACGCCCTGGTGACTCGCTATGACGCTCGCCACAAAAACCTTCTTGGGTTCACCTTTGGCATAGACGAGCTCAAGGGCTCTGAGTATGGTGCTACCCGTCGCAAGCATAGGGTCCGCTACTATCACCACGTCATCAGGCTTTAAATCGGGTATACGTGAATAGTAGATTTCCACATCCATTTTCTCTGGGGGCGACTCGAAAACCGACTCCCTGCGTTTCGCGACAACCACACCCTGCCTAGCGCTGGGGAAAGCCTTCAACAATCCTTCGACAAGAGGTGTCGCTGCGCGTAGAATGTTCACGATTACAACGTGGTCAAGCTCACTTATCAATACGCCCCTCGCTTTGCCGAGAGGAGTCTCCACTGTTACCTCACTGCACTCCAAACTATCCGCAATCTCATAGCCAATTATTCTACCAAGCCTCACCAAGTTTTTCCTAAAATTCACCTGGTCTGTCTCCCTAGCCCTGAGCTTGGTGAGTATATGCCTAGCGAAAGGCCTATCTAAAATCCGCAAAGACATTTTCGTTCTAAACAGGTACACCCATAAAAATTTTGCTTCTACCCAACCATGCCCTCCCCAGTTAGTCGAAGATGGACTTTATCCGGCCCCCCGAACGGTAGACAATGATTAACCTTTGAACACTATCCCCAAACACGGATTTTTGATTCACCGTAAATGGCGAGGTTTGTTGTGTGATTTATCAACGGTATACCCCTCCAAAGGGGGTTTTGGAAGCTTTATAACCTAGTGTGCTAGTGGTTTTTGGGTTGGATAATCAGGAGATAGCTGGCATACTTGAAGAGTACGCAGAACTCTTAGAGTTGAATGGTGAAGATGTTTTCAGAGTTAACGCTTACAGGAGGGCGGCTAAGAGCCTCAGAAATCTAAACACAGACGTGGTCGAACTATGGAGGAGTAAAAGGTTGGAGGAAGTGCCCGGGGTTGGTCGAGCCATCGCCGAAAAGATCGATGAAATAATCAGCACGGGGAGGCTTAGAGCCTTGGAGGAACTTCGAGCACGGATACCTAGTGAGGTTGTTGAGCTCACGGGTGTGCCTTTCGTGGGGCCTAAAACCGCGAAGCTGCTCTACACTAAGTTTGGGGTGATTAGTCGGGCGCAGCTTATCGAGAAGCTAAGGGACGGCTCTCTGGTAAAGCAGGGCTTCTCATCCAAACTCGCCGAGAAAATCTTGGGGGCTGTGGAGGGGGTGGGGGAGGCGTTCACGAAGATGCTGCTTATAGAGGGTATGAATGAAGCTTCCCAGCTGATTGATAAGATAAGGACACCAGAATTCGAGCTCTACGTGTGTGGAAGCATTAGACGTGGGAAAGAGGTTGTGGGCGATGTGGATGTAGTAGTATTGTCGAAAACTAGGGATAAAACCCTCCTAGACCTAGCATCCAAGCTTCGAGGAGGAAAAACGCTTGCTGAGGGTGAAAGCAAACTCACGTGGGTTTCACCACGAGGAGTGCAGTTTGATTTCAGACTCGCCCACCCCGAGTACCTGGGCGCCATGCAGCTATATTTTACGGGCTCCAAGGAGCACAACATAGCGCTGAGGACCCACGCGCAGAGGCTCGGGTTCAAACTGAGCGAATTCGGACTCTTCGAGCAGAACGGAGTGAGGGTGGCCGGCGCAAGTGAGGAGGAGGTGTATGCTAAGCTGGGCTTACAGTACATTGAGCCAGAGCTGCGTGAAAACACTGGGGAGATAGAAGCCGCGTCAAAAGGTGTGCTTCCAAAGCTTGCGGACGCATCCGACGTATTCGGCGACTACCATGTTCACTCTACGTGGAGCGACGGTGTAGACACACTTGAGAGGATGGTTGAAGGAGCCATCCGCCAAGGCTACAAGTATGTTGTCTTCACAGACCACTCTAAAAGTGAAAGGGTGGCTAACGGGATGAGTGAGGAGAGGCTGCGAAAACAGGCGGAGGAAGTCGAGAGGCTGAGGTCAAAGTATGGGTCAATAGAGATCCTTCACGGCTCGGAAGTCGACATCCTAAGTGGTGGAAGACTGGATTACGATGATAGGACACTTGCCCAACTCGACTATGTTGTGGCCTCTCTGCACAGGAGGTTCACCTCAGACACGGAGGCGCTCACCGAGGCCGTGATAAAGGCGTTGGAGAACAGGTATGTGGACACACTGGGCCACCCCACCAACAGGATGCTTGGGAAGAGACCCGAGAATGGCGTGGATTTGGAGAAGGTCTTGGTTGCGGCGAAGAAGAGCTCAAAGTTCCTAGAAGTGGATGGCCAGCCCCGCAGAATGGACCTCCCCTCAATGTGGGTTAAGAGGGCTGTGGAGGAGGGGGTGCGTCTGGTGCTCTCAAGCGACGCCCACTCAAACGCCGAACTCGGATACATGATGTTCGCGCTCATCAACGCGAGAAGAGGGTGGGCGGCCGCCCAGAATATAGCGAACAGCTCACACAAATTCAGAAGCGCGAGAACGTAGGCACCCACTAGTGATTAAAGCTGTGGCCGGATTGGCGCGGAGGCTTACCGTTTAACTACTTAAACCCATTCACACTAAGTATTGTTCTAGAAAGCCATTAATATCTGGAGGGTGGTTATTGGTTGATGACGATAAAAACGTTTAATCCTTATACAGGTGAGGTTCTAGGGGAATACCAGGAGGAATCCGTCGAGCAAATCAAGCAGAAAATCGCCAAGTTAAGGGAAGCCCAGATGCATTGGGCTAGGAGTACCGATGCCAGGATGGATGCGCTAAGAGAGGTCAAAAAGAGGTTGCTCGCGAAGAAGGGTGAGCTCGCGAAGCTAATGAGCATGGAGATGGGTAAGCCTGTCAGCCAGTCTGAGGCTGAGGTGAACAAGTGTGCTTGGCTTATTGACTACGCGGTTGAGAACATGCGGAGGTTCCTCGAACCCGAATATGTTAAGACGGAGGCCGCAAAGAGTTACATAAGGTTCGACCCGCTGGGTGTGGTGCTGCTTGTGATGCCCTGGAATTTCCCAGCGTGGCAGGTCATGAGGGCGGCTATCCCAGCCCTAGCAGCGGGGAACGCCGTCATCCTCAAACACGCTTCTATAGTGACTGGTACAAGCCTTATGCTTGAAGAGCTCTTCGGCCTCGAAGTTTTCAGGTCAACCGTGGCCCGCGGTGAGACGGCGTTGGCAGCCATAGAGTACGTTGACGGTGTGAGCTTCACTGGCTCCACAAGTGTTGGTAGCACGATAGCCTCGGAAGCGGGCAAGAGAATAAAGAAGACCGTGCTTGAATTGGGTGGCTCAGACCCATTCATAGTGCTTGGGAGCGCTGACCTGGATAAGACCGTTAAAAACGCTGTCTACGCGAGGCTTCAGAATAACGGTCAAAGCTGTATAGCCTCGAAACGCTTCTTGGTGCACCAATCCGTGTACGATGAGTTCAGCAAGCTGATGCGTGAGGAATTCGCTAAGGTGGCTGTGGGCGACCCTCTCTCCACTTCAACATTCCTAGGCCCCCTCTCGAGCACTGAGCAGAAGCGCACCGTGGTGCGCCAACTCGAAGAATTGGGTAGATTGGGTAGGGTTCACAGGGCTGAGGCAAGGGATGACGGCAACTTCGTGCCCCCCACACTCGTCGAGACTGGCGCACTCTACACGGATGAAGTGTTCGGTCCAGTGGCCATACTCAAAAAGTTCTCCACCATGGATGAGGCAGTGCAGCTAGCCAACGAAACACCATACGGGCTAGGCGCATCAATATGGGGCGACTCAGAAGAAGCCGAGAAACTCGTCCCAAACATCCAGGCGGGCATGGTGTTCATAAACAAGGTCGTGGCCTCCGACCCAAGGCTACCGTTTGGCGGAGTGAAAAAGAGCGGCTATGGTAGGGAGCTATCACGCTATGGTATGCTCGAATTCACCAACATAAGAACCGTGTGGGTAAACTAACACCTTAAGACCTAAACTTTTTACATGGGGAAAACCATAGATTGGCTAGCTCACCCTGTGAAACCGGTTGCGCTCGATAAGCAGGTCAACCCTCCCAAGCGCACTTATGAGCTCTATAGGTATACGTTCAACGCCAACCACAACCGACAGATTTCCATCCTCAAGCACCACTGGGAATGTCTGCGTCGCACCCTCCTGGCTAAAGCTCGCATAGAGCATTGAGCCCGCCTGTCTGAGTTCGAGTTTAACCGTGCCGCTAAAATTCTCGTATACTCCGCTTAGCGTGTCGATGAGCCGCTGATATCTCACGAAGGGGAGATTCTCCTCTTCGATGCCTAGTAGCTGGGTTAAAGCGAAGGCGCCAACGTATGCGGTGTGTATGTTCTCGCTGTTTGAGACAAGCGCCACACCAATCTTTGCCTCAGGTACAAAGCCCACATAGGCGGTTGACACACCTATGTTACCTGAATGGTACACGAGGGTGTGGCCGTAGAAGTCTTGGTTAACCACCCACCCATACCCATAATACTCGTCTCCGAAGGGTGTGGGTAAACCACACTTGACATGTGGAGCCACCAACCTCTCAAGGAGCTTCTTCTCGAAGGGTTGCGGGTTCACTATGAACACGTCAATATACCTTAATAGGTCACGCACACAGCTTATCAGGCCCCCAGCGGCGTAAAGCAGCGGGTGGTCGGGGAAGCCAACCCTCATCTTCCTTTTACCATCCACCACATATGGCTCCATGGAGTCGTCATCGGATAGCATGCTCACTCCAAAGCCACTCCTACTCATCCCGAGCGGTGTGAGCACCCTTCTACCCACGAATTCCCTGTAGCCCAGGCTGCTCACCTTCCCAACAATCTCGCCAAGTATGGTGTACCCCTCATTCCAGTAGAGGAATTTTTCACCGGGTGCGGCCACCCGCTCCAACGCCCCCCTGTTAACCCACTCCACGAACTCCGACCTATCACGGAAGCGCCTTTTCCTATCACTCTTTACCTTCTCCTCGATTATTGTCTCCGCGACTCCGAGTGCGGGTATGCCGCTTGTGTGTGTTAGGAGGTGTTTGATGCGCACACCACCGCTACCACCCAATACATACTCCGGTAGATATTTGGAGACGGAGTCCTCAACGCTCAGCCTACCCTCCCCTTCGAGGAGGAGTACGGATAGAGCTGTGATGGATTTTGTGACCGAGCCAACCCCGAAGAGCGTTCTATCCGTCACCGGCTTGGTGAGAGAGAAATCCCTATAGCCGAACCCCTTAGAGTAAACCAATTCTCCGCCGCTTAGAACACCAATCGCCAAACACGCGTTTGGGTCACCTTGAAGCTGCCTTGAAACAAAGCTCTCAAGCCTCCCAATCCAAGCATCATCCATGACGAGTATACCTCGTACACACACCTAGAAGAGGTATTTTAGACGATTCGACAAACCATGCTGCCATACAGCGGGGAGAACACTATTCGGGTGGTAGCTCCTTGAATATTAGGCTCACATCTATCCCCCTCTTCGCGTGGTAGGCCTTGGATATTGGGTATAGGAGTGCTCCCATAACTATGAAGAAGATTATGAGCCCCAGCGACAACCAGTTGGGCGACCCGTTCGGTAGATAGCTACCATAGTAGGGCATAAACAGAAACATGTAGGTTAGCGCCAGGAAGAACGCGGCTGTGACCACGCCTGAAACTATTGTGGCACCCTTCATCTGCACTCTACCTCTGAGCGCGTAGACAACACCGTTTATGCCAACAAAGGCGAAGAAGAGCATCCCAAGCGCAGTGGTGGAGAACACCGATGCAAAGTTGGTGTACGCCACCACAGCTATAAACGGTATGGACCCCAACGCCGCAACCAGCAGGCTTATCACCGGTGAGTGGAATCGCTCGCTCACATCTGCAAGCCTAGTTGGGAGAACCCTGTCGAAGCTTAGCCCAAACACATACCTAGAGATGGATAGAATAGTCTGCTGAACCGCTGCGAGATACCAGAATGCGAACGCTAGATTCATGACCCATATGTACACTGGGCTCCACCTCATAGCTATGGTTGCAATGGTGAGCATGTTGGGTGTGGCGCCTATCGAGTTGAGTGTGCTCGGCCATGAGCCCGGCGCCGCCATGCTAAAGTTGAAGCCTAAGCCCCTATAATATGCGCCGCTGAAGCCCGCAAGCAGCAGCCCGCTTATGAGCGCCGGCATAAAGGTGCCCATCCAAGCCGACCTTCGAAGATTCTTGATTTCGCCGGAGAACGCTGCAGCGTTGTTGATCCATGGTAGGGAGAAGGATATGAATGGTAGGAGGAGGATTAGCGCGGGTAGGGAGACGTAGGGGCCGTGGTACTGGGATGAAATGGATGCGTAGCTGGAGTTGTAGGCTGAGAGGAAGGAGTCAACCGAGGAGCGCAGAGCGGTTGGGGTGAACCCGAGTAGGACGGCCGCCATCATAGCTGTTCCCAGCAGTGCTACACCCACAAACGCCGCGAGCAGTCTGAAGCCGTTCTTGGGTGAGAAGACGTCCACCGCGGTGATGATAGCTAGCACTAAGACTGAGAGAGTGATTATTGTTGTAGGCGACGCGAGGTTTGAGGCTAGCGCCACAACACCCTGGCTGCCAGTGACCGCTCCGATTGTGGCTATGGAGGGTGCGAGTGAAAGCGTGATAAGCCAGTTTAACGTTATCGCGATGAACGGTATCCCCGTAAACGTGAAACCCAGAACGAGTAGTCCTCCAACAACCGGGCCCATGGTTCTACTTATCCACACATAGTCGCCAGCGGTTCTACCAACATCCTGCACCACCCTATAGTATATGAATGATTCGAAGGCCACGAATAGCGTGAAGAGTAGCACAGCGAAAACCACGTTCCCACCCGGGTTACCGTTAGGTAGATACGAGTCAGCCACATTAAGAAAGAGGAGGTTTGTTCCGAAGCCCACTTCACCCATATTCGAGAAAAATATTGTAAGCGGCCCAACACTCTTAACGAGGCCTGTAGCCTCCCGCACAAACACCTTCGACTGGGGGACTCCTCCCGCCAAGGCTATCCTGTGAAACACGCCCAGATCTATTTAAACATTCACTATAAGACAGCGAGATCCACATTGCTTGAATAGCTAGGTATACGTGCATCTGGTAACAAATATATTCTCGTCGTAGTAGACCTATCAGTGTTGAATGTTGGTATAGGCTTCGACTGGAGGGGTGCAAACCTCCAAGCCATGGCTAGGATAGCTCGGGGCGCTGAGGAGTTCGGTTACGATGTTGTGTGGGTGCCTGAAGCGTGGGGCGTGGAGGCATTCTCAAGTATCGCCCACATACTAACCATAACGGGTAGGGTGGAGGTTGGGGCTGGGATAGTGAACGTATACTCTAGGAGTGCCACGCTAATCGGGATGGGTTGCGTAACCCTCAACCAGATAACGCCGGAGAGATTCATCCTCGGCTTGGGTGTGAGTGGTAGGGGGTTAATAGAGAAGTGGCACGGTTTAAAGTTCACAGACCCCCTCACACGGGTCGTAGAGTACCTTGAAGTCATCAGGAAGACTGCTTCGGGTGAGAGGGTGGACTACGCGGCTAAACACCTAAACCTAGGGGGCTTCCGACTATACACACAACCACTAACCAAAACACTCCGAGTATATTTAGCCGCCCTCGGCGATAGGAGCCTTAAGCTCGCAGCTGAGCACTTTGACGGGTCCATCCTCACAATGTATCCAGCATCCAAGCTCAACCACGCCCTCAACATCGCAACCTCACTTAACCCCAACAAGAGAGTCTACTTATTCCAGCCAGTAGCGCTTAACACTTTTAACAACGCCCGCGACGGTGTGGAGCCAATAGTGCGAACAATAGTGTTCTACGTGGCCTCTATGGGTGACTACTACTATAGAAACCTTTCAAGGCTGGGTTTTGAGAGCGTGGTGGAGAAGATAAGGGTGGAGTACGGGGCTGGGAGGAGGGATGAGGCAATCAAGGCGGCTGAGTCCCTAGTGGATGAACTCGCACTCGTTGGAACCCCAAGAGAGGTCGCGGAGAAACTCGAGGCCTACCCAAAACAAGTGACCCCCGTGCTCATGTTTAAAGCGGAAAACCAAGAGGATGTGAACATAGCCTTGAAAACCATGGGAACCCTTAGCGAAGAGCTACAGGCACTAAAAGGAAGATAGGGACGATGTGTGGGTGACCTCACCCTGAACTATGGGTCTAAGATTTGCCCTCCACACAAAATCGATGCTTAGGATGATTCTACTACATTACTGGAGGGCTTCACCTTTAAGCCCCCCTAAGCCAGGGCTACCAATCACCGCCACGTGTCTTCTAGTGTTTAAACATTTCATAAATGATGAATCCCATTATGAATATAAAGAAGAGTCCGGCGATGATGGCGCCGACGAGAAGATAGATGTTCACACTTCTACCGATGAATAGTTCGTCCACACCCCCACCTACAAGCACGCCTAAAGCTGGGAGAGTGTGGAAGCCACCCTTAAGCCTCCTGAGAAGCGACCTAACCCTGTCTCTCAGAGCGAACACATGGATTTTTTAACTGAAGGTCTTATTAGTTTGACGCATCCGTCAACAAGCCGGCTTATGGCGGATGGGAATATTGGGGCCGAATTCACCCCACCACTAAGCGACCCTCATCGATATGGGCAGGCGTGCGCTGATAATACCAAACCCTTCGGAGCTGTACCTTAAAAATCCGTGTTTTGAGAGGTTTAAGTTGTCTTTCCACGACACCAAGCTTAGAGAGTCACACCTACACACGGCCGCGAAGTTAGGAGCAATCAAGGCTTCTGGGGGAACTCCTGTATGAAGGCCTCGGAGAGTTTCAATACCTCCTCTATGTCTGAGAGGTCCATGTAGGAGTTCGCTGTGTGTATGTACCTGCATGGGACTGATATGACGCCGCTGGGTGTCCCGCTGCCCGCGAGGTGGATGGGGCCAGCATCGGTTCCCCCGAACCCCGGCTTCTTTATCTGGTGCTTGACGCCGTGTTTCTCAGCCAGTGTTTTCAGGGTGCGGAACACGTGTTGGTTGGCGATCATGGATCTATCCATCACGGTGAGCACGGCGCCCCCACCCATCTTGGAGGGGCACTTGTCCTCTGGCACGTTGGGTGTGTCTCCTGCAACTGTGGCCTCTAATACGAGTGCGACGTCGGCGCGCTGGGTGTTCGAGACCACGTGGGCTCCACGTGTACCAACTTCTTCCTGGGCTGTGGCCACAAATATCAGGGTGGGTGTGTCCCTGCCTGTCTGGAATCCCCGTAGAATTCTCAGCAGGTTATAGCAGCCCACACGGTCGTCCAGGGCCTTGGATTTGACGATGTTTCCCCTCACTCTTGGTGTTGATGTGGGTACAATTGGGGTGCCCACCTCGACGCCTAGCTCCCCGAGTTCCTTCGGACTTAGACCAGTGTCCACGTATAGCTCGTCGAACTCCATCACCTTCTTCCTCTCGGCTTCTGAGGTTATGTGGGGTGGTTTTGTGGCCACTACGCCGTAGACCTCCTCCACCCCGAGGATTTTCACCTCCATACCTGGGAGCACCCTCTCATCCCATCCCCCAAGCGGCGTGAAGCGCACGAAGCCCGCCTGGGTTATATGCTGAACCATGAAGCCAACCTCATCCATGTGGGCGCAAAACATCAACCTTCTCTCCTCATCACCCAGCCTCTCAGCATATAGGTTCCCCAAACCATCCACATACACCCTATCCGCATACCTACGGAACTCAGCCTCAAGGAACCCCCTAACCCTATCCTCGAACCCTGAGGGGCCATCAAGACCCAAAAGTTTTTCAAGAGATCCATCCATAAACGTCTAACCCAAGCAGAGAATACGCACTGGTTTATAAAGCCCCCAAACCCCGCCACCACCAAGTAGACCAAAAATCCGTGTCTGTAGGTGAGATCAGCCCCAAACGCGGACTTTGAACACCAATTATAAGTGGAGTGGCTCACAAACACCCAGCGCAACACATTTAGGTGGGTGAGGGGAATGTGAGGGGATGGATTTCGGCTGCCTAATACTCGCGGCTGGGGAGGGGAGGAGGATGGGCACACAGAAACTACTCCTCGAATTAGATGGTAAACCCATCCTACAACACGTAGTCGACACCGCTCTAGCGGTCGGCTTCCGTGAGGTGGTGGTTGTTGTTGGCAGCCAATCTGAGAGGGTAATCTCCACGGTGAATTTCGGGTCCGCCAAGGTTGTCGTAAACAACGAGTACACTTCAGGGATGTCCTCTTCCCTCAAACTCGGACTCAAAGCCTTCGCCTCGAAGCCTGACGCCTACCTAGTGATGCTCGGCGACCAGCCGCTCATCCGCCCCGAAACTGTGCGAAAACTCCTAGAGGAACACGCCAAGACCAACCCACTAATGAGTATACCCACCTACCAAGGGAGAAGGGGCAACCCAGTGGTACTAAGCAGTAGAATACTGGGTGAAATCCAAACGCTAAGCGGCGACGCGGGCGCCAAACAACTATTAGACCACCACCCAGACGGAGTCAAATGGATAGAGGTCGACGACTGCGGCGTCACCATCGACGTGGACACCCCCGAGGACTATAAGTACATCCTAGAGGAGATGAAGCGCGGACACCGAGCCCCCTGATGATGAAGCACTCGTAAAACTAGATTACAGCAACCCACACTCGGAGCCTCCGCCACGTGTTCGCTAGATCCAGTCCAGTAAGATCACTAAAAACGCTGTAAACCCAAACAACACCCGCCACCCACACCGAAAACATAAAACCAAGACAAACTTTCCCAAGTTATAGTGGAGCTAAGGGTGCTCATTGACGCATTCTAATAGGTATAATGGATGTGTTTATATTGATGTGTAAAGAAGTTGAGGTGAATGGTGTTTGGGTTTGCAGGTGGCAACAGAGGTTCTGAGTAAGCTCCTATCCGAGTATGTTTCATCCATTGTGGACAAGGCTAGTAAGGGTGGGAGACTCACGTCCACAGACGCTGTTATACTAATAGCCGCACTCACCCAGAGGGAGTTCGAAGACCTGTCAAAGAAGCTCGACGACACCAACACTAGAATCGACCACTTGGAGAGGCGTGTGGAACAGGTACGGGTAGAGGTCCTCCAGAGGATAAGCGATGTTAGAGCCGAGCTACTCGGTAAAATAGATGACACAAACAAGAGGATCGATGATACAAACAAGCGGGTGGACGAAGTCAAAGCAGACCTATCATCCAAAATAACAGCACTAGACAAAAAAGTAGACGAAGTCAAAGCAGACCTATCATCCAAAATAACAGCACTAGACAAAAAAGTAGACGAAGTCAAAGCAGACCTATCATCCAAAATAACAGCACTAGACAAAAAAGTAGACGAAGTCAAAGCAGACC
>CADDZQ010000037.1 GCA_902812505.1 archaeon | reverse complement strand
ATTCACAGAGTGAATGGCTTAATCATACCTACCGCCACCACAAGACTCAGAAGACTGGTATAACGTCGTCCTCCGAGACTCCTTCAACCTCCTCCCCACTTATTCCAAGCTCTGGGATCTCTGGGAACTTTACCCCGTACTTGGATACCGCCGCGCCCACTCTTAGCACAGCGTCCCGCCAAGCCTTCTCCTTCTCTTCGAGTGTAGGCACGCCGAGCCCTGCGTCCCTTGCGAGGTCCTCCATTTTAAAGTGAACCTCTTCATAGTCATGTGGGAGCCTCCAGAAGTCCTTGGGCGGCCTATACATTATGAGTGATAAGAATATGAATCCAGCCCTTATCTGCTTGGTTACCATCTTCTTTCTTGATTCATCCATTTTTGGTAGGTTGTCTTGCAGTAATACATGGGTGAAGGCGTAGTGTCGAGTCTCGTCGAGTGAAATCTGCCTGAAGACCTGTTTGAACTGTGGGATCTTCGCCCCATCACCCATCTCACTGAAAATCGTCGTGGCCGCGGCTTCACCCATCATGAATGAGGTGAGTAGTACATCGAACGTGTACTTGTTGTACGCCTCCTTGTAGGCATTCCAGTAACGCGCACCATTATACCAGGTCCACAGCACGTTTCTAGCAGCCTTCCTCTCGAGATCATCCTGCGGCTTAAAGCCGCGTGGAAAACCCTTAAACATGCAATGCGAAGCCCTCCCACACACCATGCAGTGCCTGTTCTCATCGAATGTGATGGTGGAGATAAACGACCTATACGATGTGGGTATATGCCTCTCATGGCTCTTTACCATCGCGTATCCGAAGACTGGCGCCGCGTTGTCGAACGTGGCTAGAACACACCACCAGTAAGCCACGCCGAGCCTCTGTTTGCGCTCAAGCCCCGAAGCTATCTCCTCAAGCTTTGCCCAGTCTACCCGATCCTCGTCCCACTGCTCTCGCTTAGCGCGTGAGTAGAGCCTCCACGTCTGCGGGCTTGTCTCAAAATCCCAGTCGAGGGGGTAGATAGACTCTGGTGGAAACTCTGGATCATCAGAGTAATCATACATTTCAATCACTAATTATAATATGCATTCAAATTTAAATATTATTAATAGTTATATGATCCGTGAAGCAAGGTTTTCAGATGATTTAGCACACCTTCGGGTCTATCCGCTGACTCCATGAAACTCGACCTCCAACCCCTCCGCACATAAGCCTTTGTGCGCTCATCCCGCGGCAACCCCCTCACAGCCGGATTGGGGTGGTCACCCAAATTCTCCATACTCACCCGCTCCACCACTTTAAACGGATGATAACCCATGAGCCCAGCCCTGTGCAACGCGTCAGCCCCACCATCACCAGCGTCAACCACAACAACGTGGACAGGTCCATTCACGAACTTATCCAGATTAGAGTAGAGACCTGCAACGAAAACCTCCTTGTACCTACTAAGACCACCCATCAGGTTTGGAAGAAGCCCACCCACAGTCTCAAGCCAGCTTGCGTCATCCAGTATTGCGACCAGTCTTAGAACACCTCTGAGGCATACAGAGTTGGGTGACTCGTTAGGTGTATCCAGCTTTGACAGGGTTTGTGTTCCCCTTAACTCATCCCTAAACCCCTCAGGCAACACGAATCCCCTAAGCCTCTCCGCCACTGATGTGGCTAACTCTAAGTGGTTGGGGTTACCCGTGACCTCATAGGCTGTGAGTAGCGCGTTTAGCGACGCACCATAATCCTCCGCCAAGCCCTCCCGACCGCCATTCAGCCGCCTAGTAACCCTAGATGTGAGTCCATCCAGTACGCTTAGAGCACGCTTAAGCCACTCAGGGTGGCTGAATCCGGTTACAGCATAGCCAACGAATATTGACTCCACCGCGAGCATGTTGGGATATGTATAGGGTGTTTCATCCCTCCTAGGCTTCCTCCTCTTTGTGTCTCTGTAAGTCTTCATCTTCAATCTTATATCTTGAAGGATGCTCCAAGCCTGGTCAACATTTACACCCAGCGTTGACGCCAAGTCGGGTATGTCTAGCATCCTACGCAGAACAACCCTACCAGCCACAACACCCCGCGTGGTCTCCCTGCTCGGCGAGTAGGGGTCGGCTGAGACAGCTATTGGGTGCACCCCGAAAAGCCTCCTACCGACTGCGCCAAGCCCTGAGCCGAGAGCCTCATCAACCTCAGCAGGTGTCCAAGTATAGTACTCGCCTTCCCTCTCACCATCCGAGGCCAAACTGACCGCGAATCGCCCTTCAACGCCCAAGTCCGATAATATGAAATCGATGGTTAGATTGAGTGCATCCAGGAACTCTTCGTCACGTGTCGCCGAATACTGGTTCGCGTAATCAAACGCGGCCTCCGCGTTGTCCACTAAAAGCTTCTCAAAGCTTGGCACAAGCCACTCAGCATCCGCATTACGGTGAAAACCACCACCCACCTGATCCATTATACCACCATAATACATTTTACGCAGAGTTATGGAGGAGGCCTGAACACCCAGTGTATCACCCGAACGTGAAGCATAGGAGAGAAGCAACCTGTTAACCGTTGGCTGGGGAAACCTACGCTGCTGACCTACACCTACACCTCCAAGCCCCCAGTCGTAATCCATAAGCAACCTGACAACGCATTCATCTACGAGCGAAGGGCTCGGCCTCAAGGGCTGCTGGCTCGGAGACGCCTGGTCCAAGCTCCTAGCACCCCTTAGAAGGGACTGCCTGTCACTCCTCCACAGCTCAGCGACCCTAGTAAGCAAACCCATCAAGCCGGCCTCCCCAGCTGACCCCTGCAGTGGGAGAAAGTTTGCCGCGACAACCACCTTCCCATCTGGTGTGAGAACACAGTTCACGGGGTAGCCTCCACCTATAGCCGACTGGAAAACCCGGTCAACATTGGGCGCCTCATCCCTATCAACCCTTACACAAACAAAGTTCTCATTCAAAAGATCAGCTAGGGGTTTTGCGGTGAACACCTTAAGGTCCATCTCGGAGCACCACCTCGACCACGCAGCACCAATATTCAAAAACACTGGCTTATCCCATTTAGCAGCCAGTTTGAAGACGCTACGAGACCACCTACGCCACCTGACAGGCTGAGCTAAACCCAGCTCAAAGTAGACACCATCTTTTCTATGTGACACCACTAAACACATCCGCACACACTTAAAGTCATTACGCGCACACAGGAGAGTCTAGGTAATCCTGATTTGCTACATAGTCATCTAGATAAGAGATTTTTGAAAGCTTTTATTCAACCTTAGAGGTGCATTCTTCTATAAACGCTATTACATATGAATATTCCCTAGCCTCAGATTCTGGGTCGGCTACCGAGTGTCCAGAATCATTAACAAATAGCATAACATCGTTGCCTAAGCTCTTGGATTTAGCGACGTATTTTAATGCGTGTGCTGGATGCACTCTATCAACGTTAATTCCAGTATAAACAAAAGTTCTTGGTAGACCTTTCCTTAAATTATGATAAGGACTATACGAAGCTAGGTAATCCCTGAATTTTGGATCATTAGGATCACCATACTCCTCGACCCAGTATTTTCCTACGTAAAGTTTATCGTATTTGATCATATCTAGAACTGGATGGCCTATTATTGCACCGTCAATGAGTTCTGGATACTGATTTTCTGTAGCACCCACCAATAACCCGCCGTTACTTCTGCCCATAACCATAGTTTTACCCCCCATCATTTTTACTAAGTTCAAAAATTCTGAAAAGTCGTTAAACACGTTCTTTTTATCTAGGAGCATACCAGCTTTGTGCCAATCTTCACCGTTTTCATAACCTCCTCTCAAGTTCGTTATTAACAACGTGTATCCTTTATCTAATAGAACTCTTGTCGACATTGGAAAAGAAGGAAGCAAAGAAATCCTAAATCCCCCGTAACCGTAAACTATTACACCCCTAGGATGGTTGGTTTTAGATAAGAGGAACCCGTGAAGCAATACGTCGCCTTTTTTAATGTATATGTCCTTAACATTTACCTTATAATCACCGTACCGCATTAATACCTCCTCTTCCTTTTTACTTTCATCCCTCTTACTAACTTTTAACTTGTAGCTGAAAGAAGTCTCGACTAGAAATAAGGTAGACCTGTGGCTATCCATAAAAGTTATGTTATCGTGGTCTTCCCCTTTTATTTTGTTTCCATTAACATCGTAAAAAATGAGGGGGGTCCTGTAATCCTTGATCACTTCCACTGCAAGCCTATCGCTTAAAGAAGAAACGCCTACGACCGGATAATCAGTTTCTATAATCTTCTTATCTCCAAAATACACCGCATTGTTCTTTTGATAAATTAAACTACCTTGTTTAAAATCTATAACTTGTATCACTTCTCCTTCATCAATCTTTTTAAGTGAATCAAAGCTTTCTCCGGCGTAAAGTTGACTATACCTCCACCCCTTTTGCCTAATGAGAGTAATAAAGTCATTAAACATTTTTACGGTTATGAATTCCCCAGCCTTCGTGTCGTTGCCGTAAACTATGTCGTCACCACACAACACCCTGTCTGAAGGATAATCTCCACCGTCTGGTGGCGGAGAATACCTAAAGCTCTTAATATAGCATAATTCACGACGGAAATAAAAAGGAGACTCTACCATTTCCCCTAATTCCTTAATTTTGCCTTCGGGGGATATTAACAAAGTGCTAATCTTATCGCTCCCGTTCTTCTCTATGCTCACTCCAATTTCTTTAGAATTGTAAACTTTCCAAATTCCGGAAACTACGAAACCTTCTGGAGGAGAATAAATATTGCTATTACCTAAAAGTACTTGGCTCCTTTGACCGCGGAGCAGGATTACAGGATTATTATCGTCATATGCAAACATGTTTAAAACGTCCGTTTCTTTATATATTTCTAGAAGGAGCGGATAAAGCTCTTTAGCCCTCTCACCTAGTCTTCTAACTGCTTCCTTATTCTCTCTTACTATAAAGGTTTTAGCTTTCTCATCAGACAGTTCCTCTAAATATTCGAACTCATCCATAATAGTAATTGATAAGCAGAAAATAAAAAGATTCCTTACTAGTATCTTTTCCCAAATAAATGGGAAAATTCAATTCGTTAACTTTTAACTAATTTATGTTGTTTTGTGTTTGTTTTAGGAAACTGTGTGAAGTATTAATATATATTCGCCTATTGGATCTACAAAAACCATTTGAATTTCTGGGCTTATCACCATTAATAGGGGTCCAAAGGCTACGGTGTCTTCGAGTGTCTAGGGTGAGGCTTAGAACAAACAGACAACTCAACGCTGCCATCGACCTTTAATAGAGAATGAACTTCGGGTATAATATAGAACAGGCGAATGGGAGGAATGCCATTTTTCCCGGGGTGGAGAACGGTTCCCAGCCGCACATGTCGTGAGACAGGCTGGTCCTACCCTAGCCGCTGGGTGGGTCCTTGCTCGAGGAGGCCAAGCGGAGGAGCTGTCACGATCAACCGGTGGGGGATCTGGCTTCCTCCCCGCCCTAAAGGGTGAGGGCCCCCTCATCGATTCGGAGTTACATCTCTCACTTGAGGGGCAGTCGAGAGGGTCAGAGACCCCCTCCCATTCAAATTCACAATTGCAATTACATCACGGTCGTTTTCATAACCGCAAGTGCACTTAAACCAACGATAACCAACTTCCTCCATCTTTCCACCGCATTTAGGACATGATACAGAAGAGTATTTGGGGTTAACAAACTCCACGATTAACCCGTGCTTCTTAGCTTGCCAAATAATCCAATACTGAACCCTACGGTACTGCATTAAATAGAGTTTGTCACGAAACTCCTTTGACAGCTTATCAACACTCTTGATAAGGTTCTTTAAGTTCTCCAGTTTAATAACATTAGCACCCAATCTCTTAGCTTCATCAACAATCCACTTACCAACTTTCCTAGCAAAGTGCCTTCACGTAGCTGTTCACGAGGGCTAGGAGGGAGTCAGAGGGGGCGATCTTCATAGAAACTGTAGCTCTGATCGCTTTATCACCACTCCTAGCCATTGGAAAGAAATTTAGAAAAAGAAGTATTTAAATTATCATCATCCCCGCCCTGAACGGTAGATCCAAAATAGCGCTTGACGCTGATTGCGACCCGAGCACGAATTTTGGGTCTACCGTTCAGGGCGAGGCTTTCAATATTTTGTAAAGAAGGAGGAACCCGCAAAGTAGAGGTGTTCTTTCTTCACGAACATAAGGTGAACTACCTCACCCCCGCGAAACGGGAGATGTCATTTACCCCTAAACCCTTATTGAGAACCGTAGCCCAAATGTAGGTAGCCAACTTGCACACTCGCACATAATCCTTATTTCAAACAATGTTGATAGAGTAAATACCTCACAACATCATAACAGTACCTACAATACCCTTGATATGACGTAGCATCGCAAAATTAGGGAGACTACACGATAATACTCACCACATAGACTGGTTGAGGTGTTGGCTTAATAGCTCACTCACTAGGTGGAATAATATGTGAGTTAGATGCCCTACAGATTCGATGCGGGGAGATTCATAGCAATAGTGCTTTCCATGATAGTTCTATTCGTATTATTCGTATTCGGAGGATTCTACGGTGGCTACGGTGGCTTAGGTCTCAACACTGATAGCTTTATATTACTAGTAGCGCTCATAATATTCGCGTTCGCCGTGAGCTTCGTAAAGGTCACAAACCAAAATGACAACGTTGACATAGTAAGTGAGGCCAGATGCCCTACTTGTGGCTTCATATATACAAGGCCATTCATAAATGGAGACTACATAACCAAGCAGGATAAACCCTGCCCAAAGGATGGCTCAATCACCCTGATAGAAAAAATATATGTCAACGACCAACTAAAACAACCAGCATAACGACCCCTTAGCCATCATCGCCCAATTTAACTGCTAATCTCATTAAACTAGTTAAGACGGCCGTACAATGTGATTCACTCGATTGAGGACCGTAAATAGGAGATATTGTTAACTCTGTAATCTCTTGTGTTAGATTACAGGTATGAATCTCTCTTGCCTGAACGTTTCTTCGAGGCCGCCTTGGATGGGGATTCTGGCCCCGCAGCGTGGGCAGCGGTTATCCTTCTCAAGGTTCCAAGAGATGATTTGGAAGCCGTATCTTTCAACCACTGGGAAGCCGCACTCAGCGCAGTAAGTGTTCTCGTATCTGTGGCCTGGCACGTTGCCTAGGTATACATATCTTAGACCCTCCTGTTTGGCCACCTCGTAGTGTTTTTCGAGTGTGGGTATCGGTGTAGGGGGGAAATCCATCATTTTATAGTCTGGGTGGAATCTTAGGAAGTGCATTGAGGTGTCTGGTCCAAGATTATCATACACCCAGCGTGTAAGACGCCTGGCGGCCTCCAAGTTGTCTCCCACCGTGGGTACAACTAGGTCGGTTATCTCCACGTGTATACTTGTCTTCCTCTTTATGTCTATCAGGGAGTCGAAGATTGGTTGTGGGCTTGGTATTCCTATAAACCTCTGCACGAAGCTCGTCTCAGCGTTCCCCTTAAAATCCACTGTGAGGCAATCTAGGAATTCGCCTAGTAGCCTCACGGTGTCGGGTGTATAGAACCCGTTGGAAACAAATATGTTGAATAGACCCATTTTATGCGCTTCGAGCCCGACATCCCTCGCGAACTCCACAAAGATGCTTGGCTCATTGTAGGTGTAGGCCAACCCCTGCGACCCATACTTTTTGGCGAGCTGCACGATTTCGGATGGTGAATACTCATCACCCTCAACCTTCCTCCTCTGACTTATATCATAGTTTTGACAGTAGCGGCACAGCCAGTTGCAACCCGTGGTTGCTATAGAGAAGATCTTTGAGCCTGGTCTATAATGGGTCACAGGCTTCTTCTCAATCGGGTCAACGTGCCCAGTTATCACCCTCCCATAAACTAGTAGGTATAGTTTACCCCCTATATTTTTCCTAACACCGCAGAGCCCAACCTGTTCTGGTGCAAGCTGGCAGCGCCTGGCGCACGCCGTGCACATAACCCGGCCGGAACCCAGCTCTGTGTGTAGCTCTGCCTCAATCATCATACATATATATATTGGAAGATGCTTTTAGTTTATTGCTCAGACCCCTCTTCGCGCACCCCCTCCACTGCTGGCTCACCGGTGAATCGGGGGGTCCGCGCGTAGAGTCTGAGGTAGGGGGCTATAGCCCTCACAACCTTGGCTTCAGCTCTGCTCAGGTGTTCTTGGGTTGTGGACTCGCTTAGACCGAGCTGGGCGGCTATCTGCTTAATAGAGGTCTTCCTAGGCACCTCGTAGTAACCTCTAACCATGGCTTCCTCAAGCACCCTTATCTGGCGCTGGGTCAGGGATGAGAAAAGCGAGCTAAGACTAATGGTGAACGAATCCCTCAGAGTGTTAGCGGGCACATACACCTTCCTTTTAACCACAGCCTCACCGAGCCTTTCGTATTCGCTGAAGAGTTTCTGGAATCTATCATAGTCAAACACAAGCAGGTCGAATGACTCCTCCCCACCCAAGTATGTGACCGGGGCAACCCATAGGCAACCATAGCTTTCAGCAAGCCTCAGTGTGCTATTCTGCGCGTTACACTTACAGTTAACTATGACACTCATATGAGTCGGCGACGTGTATTCATAGACCAACTCGAGTCCACTCCGTGAAGAATAATTCTTCAACCATCCTGAAACATCAACGCACGTGCTCGACCTACAGTCAACCTCCAAGTAGTCCACTGTGGTATTACACCAGCGGTACACCAATGTGCGGGGAAACCGTCGGGAAAGGTCTGCGAACGGCAAATCATGCTTCAACCCCAAAGTAACCCTATACAATATTCACGCACCACAACAGATGCCTCCAAGGGGAATATATTTGTTCCTAACCCACTCGGAAATCCGTATTACGCCACCCGCAAAGTGAGCCACTACGCCCTACGCTAAATCCAAATTCACTATTGGTGTTGTGGGTATCCCGCACATGAATTTTGGATCTACAGTTAGGGGTGAAGCCTCCACTCACTTAACCCCCTTATATGGTTAAGCTACACGGGTCTATTCTTTCTACTGTGGCCTCAAAGTCTCGGCCGCTGATATTATCTTAGCTTTAGTGCACCTAAAGAGAGTGTTTTGCGCGGTGTTGCTTGCGGGCACCTGCAAAAGCCGCTTAACGCAAATCTGGCTGTTCGTCAGGAGGCTGGTTCAATAAGTGTCCCACAGAGCCGCACATTCCTCGACATGGCATAGCCGTTCTGCACTATAGAAATACATTCATCTCCATTCTACATAGCTATAGAGCACAGGGAGATCCAACCCAGAACATTGTTTGGGTCACAGCGGGGGTCCCACTGCGTCTGCGTGCGTCCACACACCACGTTTGTAAACCTACACATACAAACAGAATGTTGAGCACCTCTGAAGGAGATCCGCGAACCTCGCCCCTCAAGGCTACTCAGCCGCATAGCCTCAGATTGAGTTGCATCAGGGGTTGTCCGATTCGTGAATCCGTTGTTAGAGCTTGAAAGCCTCCTAATTTGGACACCACCGCGGTCGAAACAAAGGATTTAATGGTTACGGCAGGGTGCGTTGTACAACAGGGTGTGTCATTGTTTCCTTTCGACTTGACACTGAAGGATTCACCGAAGCGTTATTCGGAAGAGAGAGAAAGTATGCAACTATCTATACCTATATATATTCCCTGACTACTGACCACGGCGTTCACTCCCCCTCTCAACTGGCCCAAGAACCACGGGTACTAAACCCCGCTTTGCCACTATAACCGAAGAATCATTTTCGCTGCCCCCTATAAACAGGAAAAAGTTTTTGGTTTACCATGGATGGCGAGGTTTTGGAAAACCTATAATTTAACTAGCGCATAAAGAGGGCTTCTCTACTCCCAGAATGGTTTTGGACTCATATAGAAAGCTTCAAAAGCCTGCTTAGCACCGCTTTGTTATGGGCTACACGCAAATTATTGCTTCACTATTTGGTGCCCCGCTCACGACTGTTGAGAGGTTCTCAGCTGAGGCAGAGGAAATAAACTTAGCGGTGGAGCGTAAACTGGGAGGACGGAGACTGTGGGCTCTTGGGAGGGATGAAAGATTTGCGCTCTACTGTGTCACACGACTAGTCAGGCCGCGCATAGCCGTTGAGTCGGGTGTTGGCTCAGGTGTATCAACCACGTTTATCCTGAGCGCCCTAGAGCAGGGTGTCCTACACTCATTCGACTTGGGTGTAAAGTATGGCGATGAAGAAGAGGCATACCCAGTTGGATTAATTGTGCCTGAGGAGTTGAGGAAAAAGTGGGTGCTACACTTAGGCGACTCAAAAAGGCTGCTTAAACCGTTCCTAAAATCACTCGGAAACGATAAGATACAGCTCTTTCTACACGACGGCGAACACACCACCCCCAATGTGCGTAGCGAGCTTACACTCGCCTGGTCACACATGGATAAGGGTGCCATACTCGTGGACAACTGTGATTGGACAGAGGCCCCCGATGAGTTCGCCAAACGCTTAAACACCTCCATCACACACCTAGTGGACGACATGTGCTTAATACTGAAGGGCTGGAGATGATTGTGAGCGATGTTCACACCAAACGCAATGAGGGTTAAAAGGTCACCCATAGAGAGGGTTTCCGCTCTCATCAGGCAGGACACCATAAACCTCGCCGGTGGATCACCCGACCCAAGCCTTATACCCCTAGGGAAACTCGGAGAGGCGTACACCCAGGTGGTGGAGGAATACGGTGCGAAGGCGTTCTTCTACCCGGGGGCGGGTGGGCTCGATGAACTCGTTGAACAACTTAGGGGGTGGTGCTCCACACTTGAGATAGGTGGCGGTGAGGTCGTGGTCACAAGTGGTGCCCAACACGCAATAACGCAGGTGTGCGCTGCTCTCCTCTCAACCCAAGACACCTACATCCATGAGAACCCCACCTTCGTTGAGACGATGAACTCATTCCTATACTATTCGGTCCAAGGCGAACCCGTACCAGTGGATGACCAAGGCATACGAACAGACATACTTGAAGCCAGGCTAAAGGCGAGGAGGTCGCCCCCAAAACTTCTGTACACGGTTCCAACAGCACACAACCCCTCAGGCGTCACCATGAGTGAGGAGAGGAGAAAACACTTGGTCGAGCTCGCCCATAAGTATGGGTTCACAATAATAGAGGACGACCCCTACAGGCCGATCTCCAAACCTACACGCACACTCTACAGCACCTCACCTGACGACGTAGTGTACGTTGGAAGCCTGAGCAAGGCTCTCGCACCAGGGCTCAGAATTGGCTTCGTGGTCACAACAAACCACGCACTCGCAGAGAAACTAAAGGACCTAGAGCAGATGGACTTCTCCACCTCAACAGTGAACCAACTCGTCGCCGCCAAAATACTCAAATCAGGCCTAATACAGTCCAAGCTGGGTGAACTCAGAGAGCACTATGCCTCCAAGATGCACTTAATGCTCCAATCACTTGCCGAACACGGACTCAAACCGGTGTACCAACCACAAGACGGATTCTTCTGCCTTCTCAACACAAACACAGACGTAGAGGAGCTCCTACTCAGAGCGGTCAGACTCGGCGTGGCGTTTGTACCAGCATCCGAATTCTACTTTGACAACTCAGGCCAAACAAACATACGCCTCAGCGTGGGGCCAGTTGACAAATCCCTCATACCTGAAGGAGTAAATAGGTTGACCAAAGCTTTAAACAACAACGAGCAAGCATGACATACCCATAGAAAAAAGATAATTGTTTAGTAAGAGCTAATGTGTGTAAACATTGTGTACTCAAAACTACAGCTGACCATGCGTGTTTTTGAGTATCCCACAGGAATCGTCGTGTTCAGCCGCTTCCGCCACACCTATCATGCGGGGATGCGAGGTGAACGGAAAATGGCAACCCTGAATAAGCTACGATGCGACCCAGAGTACCCATAATACATATGATGAATATTACCCATCCAGTTGGGCTAAGCACTAAGTTAAAGAGAGGTGTACATATTCTTACTCATGCGCACTTAAGGTAAGCGGAAGCCTGCTCACAGCCAAGTTCAGCGAGGAACTAAACGAACGACGGTTATTAGAATAGAGGCTACCTTAGTACTATCAAGACTGGGACGGGAGGATGGGTTTAATCTCAGAGCGATGAGTACTCAAAGATGGGGTGGGTGCAAACTTGCCGGCCATGATTCTGGAGTGTATGGCGCTGAACCGTAGACTTACCTTTCGCTGATTAGTGATATGGATGTGTTCCCCGCGAACTCACCCATGCAAGTCGCCTGTCTCCTAAGCCTGTTTTATACTAAACCTCACCCACGTCTCGTAGACAAAGCACCTGACGAGGCTAAAACAAACTGATAACCACCCTTTTATATATATCACTTCCAAACATGAGGCTAATACTAAGAGTGTTCCTCAATAGTGTATTTGGGGTGGTGTTTCATTCTTAGGACCAAAAATCGGCGAGATTAACACCACTCGGCTTGGCCACCACACTACCACAACTCAGAGGATACCCCTATCCACCCTAAGTGTGGTTAAACTCATCACTGCAAAGGGGTCCTTCATACGATGATGTATAAGCCAAGATGGGTAAGCGTTACGTCTTTACCCTCATTTTACTCGACAAATAAGATAGAGTCCGTTGTATCAAATTACAGTTCGTCACCGTAAAAACCAATAGAATCTCTTGACATAAATTGAAAAATCGATAGATATGTATACCGGTTAGTGTATTCTGATTTATGTCTGAATCAGCCTACCCCAAAGAAGTATGCCCTCTCTTATTCGACGGCCACGGAAGAGTTGTAGCTTTCTAAGGCGCGCCGTTCATCGACATGAGCCAATCAGAACCCGAACCACTACGCGCGCAGACAGGATGTACATGCTTTAACTGGAAGTGCAGTCCTACGCAAACTCCGTGAGAAAGCAAAGAGGGGGCTCTCTTTTTTGGTGTTATAGTTGACACAGACCGCGATTGATCCACGATTCATCCAGTATATGAGAAATGACGTATTGCAACTGATTATTTTACCTACAGAACAGTGTAATCTTAGATGTGTGTACTGTTATGAACGCTTTAATCATGGATTAATTCGCCAAGAAGTCGTTGAAGGCATAAAGAACCTACTAGTGGCAAGAAAATCGGACTTAAAGTATCTATCTGTGTCGTGGTTTGGAGGTGAACCGCTACTCGCATACAACAAAATCATTGAGCTCCTTGATTTTATTAATGGAAAAATAATAGATTCTACGGATATCATGTTCTCATCTGAGATGACTACTAACGCTTATCTTCTTACAGAGGAGAGATTGCTTCAATTGGTAAAGAGAGGGGTGAGTTATTATCAGATATCCTTCGACGGAGATAAGGAGGAGCACAATAGATTAAGGGTAAGATCTGATGGTGGGCCAACGTTTGATAGGATAATGCAGAACATAATTAATGCCCATAGAACATCCCTTAGCTTTTACATAGTTTTACGGATTCATGCCAACTCGGAGAATAAAGCGAGTATAAGCAGGCTCCTCAGACGGCTTTCCGAGAATCTACGCGAAGATAAAAGATTCGGCGTGTATATCAGGCCTCTATCTAGGCTAGGTGGGCCCAACGACGATAAATTACCCATCATGAATGATTTGAGTGTTATCAAGGAACTTAATGATGAAGCCGGACAACTGGGTTTGTATCCAGTGGAGGCAGTCGAAGTTATTGGTGATGTATGTTATGCGGCTAAGATGAACTCATACATAATTAGAGCTGACGGTCGGATCTCTAAGTGTACAGTGGCACTATATGATGATAGGGATGTCGTTGGACGATTGAATCCCGACGGCACCATGGAGATATATTCGAATAAAGTTGCGTGGTGGAGCCGCGGCATATTCACAGCCAACCCAAATCAGCTAGCGTGTCCTCTAATGTCCGAATGAGTTTGGAGACAACAATAAAAATATACATAAAAACTATTATAACACCAAATAGTAATAGCCCCTATAAAGCTCGGTGCCATAGTTGGCCAGGTATTCATTTCTTGGCGATAAACTCATCAGGAACCTGTTCTATGCGGATGTGTTTGGTTCTATTGAAGCTGGACTCACGAATTTTATCCTGACATTATACTTGGCTTCGACCTATCATAACACCTTTTATTTAGGATTAAACCTTGGCTTACCAGGCGCCGCCTCTCTACTTATATTCTCCTTTAGCGCAAAGGTTGATGCATCGAATAAGAAGACTGTTCTTGTCACCGTTAGATCGCTCGACCTCATCCTTATGGGGTTGCTGGTGTATGTGTTCCTTACCCACGCATCGTTCTTGGTCTACCTAATTATTGTCTCTCTCTCAAGTCTGGCCTACAATATTATGAGTATCACGCTATCCTCCGCTTACAGACACGGGATTTCCGAGCAGAGTGTTGCCGCTGAGCTTGGAAGCGTAACGGGGACAATTTTCCAAGTTTCAAACGCGGTTTCGCCCATAATTGTGGGCGTGGTTGTTGAAGTTACCCACGACTTGGTGTATGTGCTTCTACCTGTCCTTGTACTCATATCTTTGCAAATATATTTTTTTGGTAGGATCCCAAGCCTTTCAGCCCTTTCACCTAAAGGCGGGGAAAACTATCTCGAGAGTCTCCACAAGGGGTTTTACGCATTCAGAGAGTTGGCTGCTAAAAACCGGCTCTACTTGCTCTTTACTTTTGAAGGAATAGCGAAGAGTTTTCTGATGGGGGGTAGTTATATGCTCGTAATAGGATTACTCTTCGGTGTGAAATTCTTTGCGTTTAAGCTAGGCCTCCTTAACGCGCTGGGTGTGGCGGGCACCGCGGCAGGCACATTCTTGGCGGGTTGGGTTAAGCTAAGAAGTGGAGCACACGTATACCTGCTATACACTCTCGCCTTCTCGATGGATGTCGTGGTGGCCTTGCTCCCTGTCTACCCAATCATACTTATTCTGCTCACCCTAGCGGGCACTGTTTATTATGTCGGAAGCATTCATAGATCGGCTTACCAGTTTGTTTCCATACCTAACGAGTACTATGCGAGGGTGAGTTCGTTCACGAATCTCTTGACCACGCTAAGCGGTATCATCGGCACCCTGCTTACGACTTATCTTGGAACCATTTACACGCCTGACAGAGTCTACCTAGCCATAACCCTGGGTGCCACCCTTTTAACCGGAACCATGCTCGCATCAAAAACCGTTAGACATTCCAAGTTAGAAAAGTAGTGCGTGTGGGTTGTAGCATTAAGACTTCTAAAATGCGCTTATTCCCGGCATTCCACGTGGAGACACCTGACCGCCTAACAGTTAGGTTTATTACCAAACGCTTTTGACCGCTAAGTTAGGGTTTCGTGATGCCTACACCAACTTTTTGTTGACCGCTTCGCTAAGGGGTGGGCTACCCCCAATCCTCTGCACCGCCACGCTCCGTGGCGATACTCATTATGCTGGGTTCGCAAACCCCTTTGTCTTCAGGAATCCATATAGCATACCCCAGTTAT
>CADDZQ010000036.1 GCA_902812505.1 archaeon | reverse complement strand
GGCTTAGGGGGTACCCTGAGTAAGTGGGCGTACCTGTACAAGTTCACCTTGTCGAGTCTATCCGCTTCGTCGTCAACCTTTCTAATGCCGAAGTAAACCTCTTCTAGTGCGTCGAGTTCATCCATGTAAACCGGTACATCCTCTATACCCACCTCTCTTGCGCCTTCGAATCTCTTATACATGAGTAGCCTTAAAGAGGCGGGGGAGCCATATTTGAGCCATTCATCATGCGTCACGAGCTCCCCGCTTGATTTACTAAGCTTCCTTCCGCCTTTGCTTAAGAAGAGTTCGTAGCGTGTGTGCACTGGTGGACGCCTGCCCAAAACCTCTTCACATATTCTGTCGTTTATCATCACAGAGTCCGTGAGCTCTTTGCCGTATGCCTCAAATGACACCCCGAGCGCCGCCCACCTTGCGGCGAACTCCGACTTCCAAACGAGCTTACCTTCCCCATCAGCTATTTTCCGCTCCCCGCGGTGACCGCACCCATCATACCATTTACCACCTATTTCGCCACCCTTACAAGTATAGGTTACACTGAATGTTGAATCATCGTACCCCGATGCTTCGGTTGTGTATATTCTACCACAGTTTTCACACACGGGTAGATATGGGAGCACATCGATGTACTTTGTCTGACCGCTAACCTGCCTTATGATTTCCCCCACCTTTTTCCAGTTGGAGAGTATGAGGCGTATTTGGTCGTTGAGTAGACCACGCCTGTAAACTTCGGCACCAGAGTAGAACTTGTATTTTATGCCGAGTCTGTCCAAGCCGTCGAGGAGTAACCAGCTCATGTGTTCACCGTAGCTTCCATGACAGTGGAAGGGGTCCGGTACAGAGGTGACGGGGACACCTATATACTTTTTAAGCTCATCTGGTAAACCCTGAGGCACCTTGCGGAGTCCGTCCTTATCATCAGAGAAGGCTATATGTTCCGCCTTTAATCCCTTTTCCTCAAGCGCGAGTTTGACGCCGTATGAACGCACAGCGTCGCTTATACTTCCTATGTGGGGGAAGCCCGAGGCGCCTATACCATTCTCTGTTCGGTAAACGTGTTCACCTGAAAATCTCTCAGCCACTTCATCCGCAAGCTTCTCAACCCAGAACCTTCTCTCGAACCTTGTCTCCATCCGCTAACAAAAACACTACACTGAACCCACTATTAAGCTGGTTGCCTACTCAAACAGCACACACAGCGTAGCTTAATCCGAATACGGTCACCCACTTAGTGGTAAGCTGGGGTATGCGTCCCCCTTAACAAGTTTGCTTGTTCTTAGTATGAGTATCCTCAAGTTTTTCTTACACTTTTACTATCTGGCTTAATGGATGTAGACTGTTACAAGAGAGAGTAAAACTATGGCCAATGGATAAAGCATGAAGGAAACAAACGCATCCCTTCTCGTGAGCGTCAAGTCATATGTTGCCCTGAAACCGTATACGTTCAACACAATTAGTAGCAGTATTGGTGCAAGGTTTTTACCACCCACTATTGGGTGGCCGAGCAGGCTTGAGATGACTATGCAGAGGCCGAATACGAGTGTGTTGTTCTGGACCTTGCTGCCTATAAGGTTGCTCACCGCCACCACCGAGTCCTCAACCGATTTTCGAGAGAGCACCACGCTTGAGATTATTTCTGGTGCTTCCGCAGCGAGTGGCGCTATTATAACCCCACTCAAAAGTAGTGGTAACCCCACTGCTTGGCTGAGTCTTCCAACCGAGAGCACAAATGGTGTGGCACTATATACAAGTAGGAAGCAACCCACAAGTATCTTTAGAGCCTCGAAAAGCAAGCTCCTCTTGCTTGGACCCACGATGCTTTTGACTGTGCTCACCTGCTTGGGCGTATAGAAGCGCAGCCTTCTTCTAAGGTTGTCCGCCCTTAAGGCTTCGTGGCGTATACCTTCAGCCATGTATGCCGCGTAGACCGAGAACATGATTAGACCTAGCCACCAATAGTATGTACCCAGAGCTGCTCCTAGGCCTATTAGACCCGAAGCTATGATAAGGTAGAAGAGTTGATGTCTTATTCCCCGGGATAAGTTGAGTTCCTCCCTGTTGAAGTATGAGTTTGAAGCTATGACTAGCGCATAACCCAGTGTGAATGTGAAGATGTTGCCTCCCAATATAGCGGCCACAGCTAGGTTGCTTGAATAGCTTAAAACTGCTGCGACAACTATGAATATATCTGGTAGGTTGGCTATGAATCCGAGTATCGACCCTCCAAGGAAGGTGGGGTCGATGTGTCTGTTGAGGTTATCAACCGCGTTGGCTATCAGTTCGCTTGCTAACACAATCACAGCCCCATAATACACTAATGGGGTAACGCTGAACGAACCAATAGGTTAGAGCACCCATCTAATAAATAGTCACTATTGCTTAAAGGCGTTTTGAAACGGGAAATACGTGGATCCTAGCTCCCTCGGAGGTGTGGCTTAACATACACCTTGTTTAGTGGTTAACTATGTTTGTGTCACTGTTATGGAGCCACCCTGATCTATTGTAACGCTGAACACGTCGCCGACCTTGTATGGTGTTGGTAGACGCTCCCATTCTTCGGGTGTAAGGTAGATGACGAGCCTGTTGCTATAGGTTTTCGGCGGTCGTAGAAATGCCTTCGGTATTGATTGGAGGAGCGGTAGGAAGGCCTGTGCTTCGGGGGGTGCTTCTGGGGGAAGTGTGAAAACCATGGGTTGCTGTGCTGACTCGTAGGCGAACTCGACGCAAACATACTCATTACCATTGGGGTCGAACGCAGGATGTATAGATGTTACTTTACACTCAAACTTTACACTCAACTTTTTCCATTAATAGAGTGTTTGTGAATAGAAATAAGTGTTCCCTTTCCATCAAGGGCTGGTTGCTACTTAGGGCTCACTGTAGGCTGTGTTGCTATGTGGACAGTCACACTGTTTAAATCTTTCTAGCGCGGATTATGTCATGATGTCAGCTCGCAGTATAAGGCTTGTTGAGGTCGCTGGTTTCGATGTGAGACCGAGTGCGGCTGTCATTGGTTTGCCCGATGTGGGATTAGTTGGCTCTATTTCCACGAGCTATCTTGCAACACATCTTAAGGCTAAAGAGATAGGTTACTTTGACTCTGATTTACTACCCGCGCTCATGGTTTTGCATGAGGGTGTGCCCAAGGAGGCCACACGTGTTTACGCATCCGAGGAGGCGTACATTTTGGTCGCTGAGACGCCTCTTCCACCAGCCCTTACCGCATCTGTCATCAAGTCTATGATGGGCTGGCTTAGTGTTAGGGGTGTGAGGGAGGTTTATAGTTTGGGGGGTATTGTTGCGAATAATAGGTTTGAGATAGATAAACCCGAATCCTTCATAGTGACATCTAATCAGGTTAAGCGGGAGAGCGTTAAGGCGGCGGGCTTAAACGCGATGGAGGAGGGTGTTATCGTCGGTCCCTTCGCCTTGGTTATGCGTGAATCCATCAAGCTAGGCATCACGAGCACAGTTATACTCAGCCAGGCGTTCCCGGATATACCCGACCCTGAAGCCGCCTCATCGGCGCTTGAAGCCCTCTCCAAGATCGGTGGGCCGCGGGTTGATGTGGAGGCACTAAAGCAGATGGGTAATGAGATAAAACTACGCACAAAGGAGTTAGCTCAGAAGGCTAAGGCCTACTCCGAGGAATCTGAGAAGACCTACGATTTACCCCTTATGTACGGGTGAGGATATGGTTAGGCGTAGGTCTGTATGGGACCTTCTCGACGAGTTGGAGGAAACGTCTGAGGAGCTTTTGGAGAGCGTAATGGAGGATTTAAGGGAAGAGATACACAACATAGTCACATCTCACCCACCCCACGTGTACGGCACCTATGAGGCATGCCTGACACAGGAGCCCGCTTACTCAGTGTATGAGACGGATGAGGAGTACAGAGTTGTTGTGGACCTACCCTACGTTGATCCAAGCAAGGTGAAGCTTAGGCTCGTCGGTAGGACACTATTTCTCGAGGCTCTGACTCAGAGGGAGATAAACGGTCGGTGCGTCTCCTTTCAAGCAAAGATCACACTCCAGAAGCCGGTTGATAGGAAACAGAGCGTTGCAAGGCTGGTAAGGGGGATGCTTGTGGTAAACCTAAAGAAACTAAAAGAAGTGGACATACACGTTGACTAGAAGGCTACCCCTTAGTTGATTAGTTCTATAAACGGTTTTTCAGGTTGAAGTTACCTTCAACAACATCTTTGAAGAGTGCCAATAAGGCCTTCGCCTTCTTAACTCTTTCAATCCTGCTCTTATAGGCTTTCTTAGCTATGACACTCCTTTTACTAACAAATCGACCCTTCTTATCTCTACCATAGATCTTGACCAATTGCTTCTCTTTGGTAATTAGTCCGAATGTTACTAATTAATCTTACAGCGATTTTTGTGATGATGCTTAGGTGGGCTAAATATCCTCCTCGACAGGCTTTTTCAACAAACCCAGCTGTTTAGCCCCACGTGATATTTGAGTTAGCCTCTTAAGTTTGAGCGCAACACTCCTCGGCGCATTATGTGGGCTGCGGTGGGTCTAATCAGTCATCAATAGTTTCTGAATAAACAGGTTTGAATGACTCTATGCTGTATCTGTGTTTTGATGTACAAGCTACCCACACTTAAGGGGACTAAGAGGTGTCTGGAGGGTCCCCGTGGGGATTATTCAGAAATGGGGATAAGCCGCAAGGTCCAAGTGAATTCGTAAGGAGCCTAAATGAGGTTGTGTAAACTACGCATACGGTGGGGTGTATAGAAGCGTAACTACTTACGACCAAGTAGGGTGAAATCTTCACTATAAGAATTAGCCTAATTAACAATTAGGTTGCTTTATGCACAACGCTTGGTCATAGTCGTTATAAGGTCTCCAAAACCTCATCCCCCACGGTAGACTAGAGATCTGTGCTCAGAGCGTGGTTAAAACCAAAAGCGAGTTTTTGATTAACCATTTAGTAAGGGGTTGCTCATTCGTGGTGGAGAGATAAGGTCTATACGTCTGTCTGTAGTTTACACATTGGGTTAGGCATGGAGACGTTTGTGTGCGATTTGGGTTTGGTGGATTATGAATGGAGTTGGAAACTCCAGAAGGAACTTGTTGAAAGGAAAGCTAGGGGTCTCCTTCGGGTGGACTATGTTCTGCTAGTCGAGCATCCACATGTTTTCACACTTGGAAGGAAGGGTAATCCCGAAAATATCTTCGCTGATGATGTGCCCGTCTACCGGGTTGAGAGGGGCGGTGACGTGACGTATCATGGACCCGGCCAGCAAGTGGTTTATCCGATTGTTGACCTCACCAAGATGCAGCTTAATGTTAAGGGCTATCTACGTGCGCTGGAGCAAATAATAATAGATGCCTTGGGTGAGTTCGGTATTAGTGCTGGTGTGATTGAAGGTAAGACTGGTGTATGGATGGGTGAAAGGAAGATTGCCTCCATAGGTGTGGCCGTGGATAGGTGGATAACCTACCATGGTGTCGCGCTAAACGTTAACACCGATATGTCTTATTTCTATAAGATTAGGCCTTGCGGTATGCCCAGTGAGGTTATGACGTCTATGGAGAAGATTTTGGGGCGTAAAACCGAGTTGGGGGAGGTTAAGCGTAGCATACTTAAAAGCTACTCTAGGATTATGGGTACAACACTAGTTCCAGTTGAGAAGGTGAATTTAGAGAATGAGTTCTTCAGCAAAGTGGTGGGTTGAAAAGGAGAGCATAGATAGGAATTTAGTTGTTGTGGGGGTGAGCCCAGCTATTGTTTTGGAGGATAAAGGTGGACTAACATCTGAGGGCATATCCATTATAGATGAGGTTAAGGCATCACTCGGTGTTGAAGAATATTTTGCCGGCGTGTATAACCCCCAGACACCCCGTACACTCTACTTTCAGTATCCTACACAGAAAATAATGCGCGTGGGTGAAATGGTTCGCGTCAACATACCCGCCAACCTTCTTAAGACCACGAAGGATTACGTAACCATAAAGAAGAACCCGGACGGCAGTGTTGTGATTATTCCCTAATATTGGGTTACTTGGAAAGACACACCTATTAATAAAGATTTCAAAACCCCGCCTTTTACTGTATACCCAAAACTCACTTGTGGGGCACAATAATGGTCAGGCGCGAATTTGGGTCCACCGTTTGGGGTGGGGTGGCTCACAGTGTCTACAACGACTTGGGATGTATCTTTCTTTTAGAGAGGGACGTAAGCTTTTAAGTGTGTCCAATGGTGACGGTGGGCTTATTTCTTCTTCAGTGGAACTTGTTATGTGATCAAAAATCAAGTTTATGCTGGTATAGGCTTAGCTCTAATGGGTATAATGCTCTTCATACTTGTGTCACCTATACTTTATTACGAGTCGCCCATTGGGATACACTTAGAAAGTAGATCACAGGGTGTGATGGAGATGGGTATAAATCAGTCTAAGATTGTAGATCTAAACGTCTCCTACCCTTACGTTGTAGTTGGGTATAATTACACCGTGGGTCCACTGGAGGTGCAGTTTGCGAACTCGTCTATGGTTGTGTCCCCTATAAGCGTGGAGCAAAGCAATAAAACTATTTACTTGGATTATCAGCTTAAGGGTAACTATCATAACGTGTATACGCTTTCCTTCTATAACAATGCGAGCCAAACTCAAACCATTAACTATGAAGTTGTTCAGCTGCGGTTCGGTAATCTAGTAGTCTTCACGCTGCTCAACTATGTTGAAATCGTTATGTTCATTGGTGGAATCATTGTGGCCGCCGTGGGAGCATTCAGGAAGCCTAAGGATGATTCGACTGGTAGACGATGAAGACCTCAGACTTGAAAAACCCTGTCATGGGGTGATCCTCAGGCTAACTTGGAGGCGTTTAACTGCAGAACTACCTTTACGGTAGGTGTTGTGTTTGGATGATGAACTAAATCGAGTTTTGCTCGAGTGTATGAGGGTTTTTGAAGAGTTGCGAGGCTTGGAGATTAGGGTGTGCTATAAACCGCTCAGGGAGGGTGTTCTCGGGCAGACTAGGGTCAAGAAGCAGGTCTTATCCGTCAGAGGTAAGCGGAGGTTTGTTTGGTCGCCTGTTATTGAGGTGTCTACCACCATAAGAATGTTAGGGGATCCCCGAAGGAGGCGTGATTTACTGATGTACGTTTTGGTTCACGAATTGGTGCATATATCAAGAAGCCATCTTAACAGGCCTCGGTCCAAGGAGCACGAAGATGATTTCGGGTCGGAGGTCATAGAAAGGCTCAGGGCACTCCAAAAACTGTTAAAATAGGTTTCCTAGACTCCGGATATGGGTAATCCTCATCTTCTCTGAAGTGAGGGGCCACATGGAAGGCTTGATCTAATCTTCTGTGTGGTATGTGGCACTGCTTTAATGATGACGTCTGGATTGGTTGGTGGTGGGCTTAGTGTCAAGGTTTGGAAAATTGTTACTTGGATACCATCGTTCTAATATCAAAAAATATATAGGGGTTCATAGTGGATTTGCGGTGTCCAAAAACCTCGAATTAAGATGTGTGGCGCTAACGTGGGGTGAAATCTACGGGTTAAGCAAGAAGTTGGCGCTGAGTGTCAAGCGTAGCGGTTTCAAACCTGACATAGTAGTGGCTATTAGTAGGGGTGGCGTGATACCGGCTAGGATAGTGTGTGATGTGCTGGGGATAATGGACCTATTGTCTGTTAAGGTTGACCATTGGTTGCAGACGGGTGACCACACTGAGAAGGCGGTTATAAAGTATCCCCTGAATGCCGACCTCACCGGTAAGAGTGTCCTCGTGGTGGATGATATAGCTGACACGGGTAGTAGCCTTGAGGTCACTAGAAAACACGTGCTGGACCTTGGTGCCAGGGTTGTGAAAACCGCCACTATGCAGACTCTCTCAACGAGCACGTTTACACCGGATTACACCGGTGAGCACGTCTCTGAGTGGGCGTGGTTCATTTACCCGTGGAACTACTATGAGGATTTGGGCAACCTTATGCTTAGGCTTCTGCGTGGCCATCCACAGTTACGTGGTGACCACAAGGATATGGCGAGATGGTTCAGGCAATACTACGGTGTTCGGGTTTCTGGTAAACGGCTAAGGGAGGCGGCCTCGATGCTCAATGAGAGAGGCTATATACGGTGGGAGGGTAAAAGTATAACGTTAACCCCCCACTGAATACGTCGATCAGCCTTACACTGCACGTATACTTGATGATCCTTTATTGCCTAGGGATTCTTTGATGAGGGCCCGTCTTCGACATCAAAGTAAACCCTGAAGCCCCCGTTCACCGCTTCCACGCCAAGCGTCTTTATCCCCCCGATCTCTGAGGTTGCTTTAACGTGTGTACCCCCACATGGTATGCTTTCGAAGCCATTTATCCGCACAACCCTGTAAACATCGTTTTCTGGCAGCCTCTCGATGTTTGGGGCGTCAGACACACTGTGTATTTTGGATTTATCCAAAAAGTCTATGTTCACACTCAGCGCTTCCTCGACATAGGTGTTGGCGAGACCCTGAGCTTGGGTTATGACTTCTACTGAAGGCGGCTCCCCCGCGTAGTCAACGTATGGTTTCGGCTCACCAAGCCATGAACCCATCGTCCTGTACGTCCTACCCGTGGCCTGGTTGATGCAGTGGTCGAATAGGTGGGCGGCCGTGTGTCTACGCATGTATTTATAGCGTGGTTCCCAGTCGACGATCCCCCTAACAGGCGCTCCAACCTCGGGCGGGTTGTCTGTGTCGAGTTTAATATAATGGACGACAACACCAGACTCGAATATGGCTTTCTTAACCTGAGCGCTTCCAACTAGAAAGAGGAGTTTTCCTGTATCACTCGGCTGGCCTCCACCCTTTGGGTGGAAGGCTGACTGGTCTAGTATTAGATACCAGCTCCTCCCCTGCTCTTTCACCGCCCTTAACACTTTGGCTTGGAATTCCTTGAGGTATGAATCCTTAAAGTAGAGTAGCTCTGTCTTGGGTGCGTTGACGACGATATCCGAAAGCTTCATGTAAACGGAACTCTTTGGTTAAAATTTAAGGGTTTTCTTGGAGGACCCGGTAGCGTCTAGGTAACGCCTCCTCAGGCATTGATACCCAAACGCGTTAAGCTCATCCGACCCCCAGAGGCCCATCCACAGGCCGGTTAGCATGTATTTTTAAGCCGGTGTACCCCTTGTTTGGTTGTCGAGGGGTACAAGTTTAGCGGTCACAAACTGTTTAATCTTTAAGGCGCAAGATTGGGTTTGGTGGACTGCCTAAATGGCAAGTAGTTTGGTTAAGAACTGGGATAGGTCAGAGTCGAGAAGTGTTGGCCAATCGTTCAGGGAGGCCATTAATCCCCCGGGCCCGCTGAAGCCACGGTTGGATGCCGCTGTGCGAGCTATTCAGAACCAGATTCAGAGACTTGATCAGATGAATCACAAACTCGCTGATAAGGAGAGAGCTACGTTCAGAAAGGTTGTGGATGCGTATCAGAAACACGATCAAGCTAGGGCGACGGTTTATGCTAACGAGGTTAGCGAGATTAGGAAGATAAACCAGATAATATCGCAGGCTAAACTCGCGCTCGAAGCAATAGCTATGAGGATCGACACGGTGGAGGAACTCGGTGGATTACTCTACAACTTGGCACCGGCAATAAGCGTGCTCAACGCTGTCAAGCACAGTGTTGGAGGAATTATGCCGGAAGCGGTGAGGGAGATAGGCGACATAAGCGACGTACTCAACGGTATACTCGTCGAGGCGCAGACTGGTGCATACAGCTTCCCAACTGTGATGAGCTCAGGCGAAGACACGGAACAAGTGCTCAAAGAAGCCGCCGCGTTGGCGGAGACAACCACAAAGGAGAAGCTTCCAGATTTACCAACATTCACCGCACCCGGCACAGCATCCACAACCAGGGAGTGATGGGGGAATTACCCCTCACTTCCTACACAACCTTTTTCACACCTTAAGACAATACACTTTTTGTGTCTGCCTATAACTATCTAGTTGACTATGTTTTAAGGAACTATAAGCAGGAGCTTGAACCCAGCGGGGAAAGCTTTGATTATTATGTGAATGGTGAGTTCGACTACTGCGTTGTACTAGGAATGGGTGGCAGTGGAATAATTGGGCGATACCTCCGCTCAATGGTTCAGGAGAGATGGGGTAAACCAGTCTTCGTCTTTGACTACACGGATGTTGGTGTACCACTCAACGGCAAATTCCTCCTACTCGCGGTGAGCTATAGTGGTGCAACCTGGGAGACAATTGAGAGCTTCAAAAAAATCAGCCCAAAAGCCTCATGTATTGGGGTTGTGAGCGGTAAAGGCGAGCTAGCCGAGCTTGGGGTCAAGCTCGGTGCCCGAGTAGTGGAGGTGGGGGGAAGCCCTGCGCCACGATTCGGCTTCGCAAAGATGCTATCAGCCTCATTAGGTCTCTTCGCTGGGTTGACGGGTGAACGCTGGGTTATTGATGAACTATACAAGGCGGCTGAAGAGCTCACCACGCTCACATCAAACATGAGGGATAAAGAAGTGGATGGGTTGGTGCGCTTCCTCTCGGACGGCGTTCCTATTATCTATTCCTCGCAACACCTCCTACCAGTTGGCTACAGGTGGAAGACCCAGCTGAATGAGAATGCTAAGGTACACGCCTTCAACTCCGCCCTACCAGAGGCAAACCACAACGAAGTCAACGCCCAACTTGGGCGGTGCGAGTTCAGAGGTCTACTCCTTATGTCCCAAAATTACGATAAACTCACTCGAGCTTCCTACGAAGCCTACTCTAGGGTAACCAGTGTCCCATGCAGGAGGGTTTGGGCGCGGGGGTCTTCCCAACTTAGCGAAATGCTTTACACAACAGTCTACGGCGACTACGTGTCACTCAGGCTCGCAAAAATCCTCGGCGTCGACCCGCTAAGGGTCGAGGCGATAAGCACACTAAAATCCATTCAGGGAAGACTGCTCAAAGAATAGGTGGCGATAAGTGGGCAAAGCCGAGTGTAGGTCATTCATAATTGAAATAGTTTGGGGGGACTGCGATGCTTCGGGTCTACTAGTCGAAGAGCTCAAAACAAATAGGGGTGATTTCGATTTTAAGTTGCTTGGGCAGAAGTTGAGGCTTTCATCGCCAAACCTCGAGAATATAATGCAGATATCTAGGACAATTATAACAAGACTGGAGGAGGCGGGCTGCCAGCCCCTCTTTAGCCTCTCAACAGAGGTGCCACGTGACATAGCTATACTTTCGAATGAAACAGATGCCCCAAGCGGGTCCGCTAAAGGCAAAGCCTCAAAACGGAAGGCACGGTTGTAAGCCTCTGGTTAATGGCCTTATTATAATACGAGTACTAGAGAATGATGGATTTAGAGGGGGTACCATTCCCAACGTGTCGAAAGCTCCCTGCTAGTACATTCAATACTCATGATAGCTGTGGGTTCTCGATGAGGCATATATATGTAAGAGTAATCAATGAAGCCTCAAAGGCTTTGCGCTTTTACTTTCGGGGAGCCAGCTTTGTATTGTGTTTTAAAAATGTGGATAAGAGTGTTTCTAACGGTCTATTTCTCCAAGCACGGGGTCCCATGTTCCGAGTATTACCAGCGCGTCCTGCAGTTTTTGGCCGATCATCATTCTCTTTGCTACGTAAACGTTTATGAATGCTGCACTCTTTATCTTCATCCTCACAGGTCTAGGTGAACCGTTGCTCACAACATAGTAGGAGCCCTCGCCTCGCGGCGTCTCCACCCTACTGGATGCCTCACCTTCGGGTATACTCAGCGTGGGAGCCTTGCCCTGATAAGGGCCGCTTGGAAGGTCTTTTAAGGCTTGTCTGACTATGGATATACTCTGCTTTATTTCTTCTACACGCATCATGAATCTGTCAAGGTTGTCTCCGTGTTTGCCCACTGGTACGTCGAAGTCAAACCTGTCGTATACAGAGTAGGGGTCATCCTTCCTGACATCGAACGGTATGCCTGAAGCCCTGAGACCGGGTCCAACAGCTCCCCACTCCACCGCGTCTTGGGGTGAGAGTACACCCACTCCCTCAAACCTCTTTAGGAATACGGGGTTCTTCTCATATATATATGAGAACTCCTCTAGATGTTTCTCCACCGTGTCAACCACCTGTCTAGTTCTTTCCGCGAAGCCCTTCGGTAGGTCGCGGTTCACCCCTCCGAATCTAAAGTAGTTGGGAAGCATCCTCGCACCACAAACCATCTCGTTGAGGTCGAGCACAAGCTCCCTGTCTCTAAGACCCCACACAAATCCAGTAAGCTGACCCACAGCGTCCCCCGCTGTAGCAAGATACATCAAGTGGCTCTGTATTCTGTCTAACTCAGCCATTATCACCCTAATATACTCAGCCCTCTCGGGTACCTCTACGCCCGCGAGCTCTTCGACGGCCATAACGTAGGCCCACTCCCAGTTTATCGGGGAAACATAGTTGGTTCTGTCAGGGTATGGTAGAAGCTGTATCCACGTGTTGTTCTCCCCGAGCTTCTCGTGGTTTCTGTGCAGGTAACCTATGACCACGTCCGCGTCAATGATTATTTCCCCGTCAAGCCTCGCTCTAACCATCATTGGGCCGTGGGTGGATGGGTGGTGGGGACCAAAATTGAGTGTAAGGATGTTCTCCTCGATTTCAGGGTCTTCCTCCAACCACTTCTTGGGTAGCGAGAGTTTCCCCTCATTGATCCTCCATGTTTGGGGCGGGGGCTGACCCAGTTTAGGGTCTATGGGGTAGCCTCTCCTATCATAGAGTTTGCGAAGAGGGTGACTGGTCCAATCCTCCCTAAGCAGTATTCGTCTCATGTCGGGGTGACCCACAAAGCGTATACCGAATAGGTCGTAAACCTCCCTTTCAAACCAGTCAGCAGCCTGATACACACCGGTCGAAGTGGGGAAGTCAACCAACTCATCCTTTTCACCATGCGCTACCTTAGTTTTGACTTCGAGTTCAACCATCTTCTGTATTGACCAGAGATTGTATATCAAGTCGAAGGCTTTACCCCAGTCCACTGCGGTAATATAGTTTAGGTGGTCAAAGCCCAGCTGGTTTTTAGAGTACTTCAAAACGTCAAGAGTCGCTTCAGGTGTGCATTCAATCCTCATCCTACGCCTCCTGACCACGTTGGCGGTTTTAACGGCCGTGGGAAAAGCGGCTTTTAGGGATGATGCGATAGTCTTTTCGAGGGCTAATGGATCAGACTGCTGTACTGCTGTGCTTGCGCTCTGCTGCGCACTCATATGCGTCACCCGCTCAGCGAAGGTTTCACACTCGGAGCTTCCAGCTTACCACTTACAGGTTTATTCTGATTCTCCTCATAGTATGCATCAATCAACTCTTGTATCTTCATCAACCCGTAGACCAGAGCTTCGGGGCGGGGTGGACAACCGGGTACGTACACGTCAACGGGTATCACGTCGTCCACGCCGTCTACCACATCATATAGATCCCGGAAAGGTCCCCCAGACGTCGCGCACGCCCCCATGGAGACAACGAACTTTGGCTCCAACATTTGCTCGTAAAGTCTCCTGACAACTGGGGCCATCTTCTTTGTGACGGTGCCGGCCACGATCATTACGTCCGCCTGCCTCGGGGAGGCTCTCTGCATGAGCATACCCAGCCTCTCTGCATCCGTCTTAGAAGCTCCGGTTTGCATCATCTCTATCGCACAGCACGCTATACCGAAGGCTAGAGGCCATAATGAATTCTTCTGGCCCCACTTGATTATCGTTACAACACCCCTCAATTCATCTAAGTAACTCATACTTGAAAAATTAGAGGTAACGTGAAGCTATAAGGGTTATGGGGTAGCACTATGTTTACGCACAAAGCATGCGACAATAAACCAGCCACAAATAGCCCCTCCCAAGTATTGGGTGGGCGGATGCTCCAACTAATATTGGCCTGCGAATAGGCTTTAATGCAGATAAAGCCGCCTTATTGTGGGGATTGTAGCTATTCCCACTTAGGGATTAGCCGATTAAAGACAACAGTGCTGGTGAGTGGTTTAAAAACAAAAGGTGGGTTTAGACGTTTGCTACTTGTTTTAAAAAGTATACGTGAAGGCGTGGGTCGTCTGAGAGCTCTGGGTGGAAGGATGTGGCCACTATGTTGGCCTGTCTAACAGCTACTATTCCTTCCTCTATTTTCGCCAAGACCTCTACGCCTTGGCCTACTTGCTTGATGATGGGCGCCCTTATGAAAACTCCTCTATAGGGTTTTTCACCTAGCACTGGTATTGAGAGGTCTCTTTCAAACGAGTCTGGCTGCCTTCCGAAATGGTTTCTCTCTACATCAACGTCGAGTACGCCTAGTAGGGGTTGCTTTTTCTCACCCACAACACTGTCTCTGGATTTCTTGGATAGTAGGATCATGCCAGCGCATGTTCCGAGCGCTGGGAGACCGTTTAGCACGCCTTCTTTGAGCTTCTCTAGAAGTTTGGAGTTCTCTGCTAAGTTTCCTATAACCGTGCTTTCACCGCCTGGGATGGAGATTGCTGTCAACCCCTCGAGTTGGTTCGGCTGCTTCACGATTACAACATCTGCTTGAATTCCTAACACGTCGGCGGCTCTCTCCCAGGCCTCCACGTGTTCCTCAACATCGCCCTGCAGTCCTAATACTCCAAGCTTGAGTTTCAGTTGGGTCCACGCTCCTGCATTTTGAAGACCATTGTGTTCTCATCCAATCCCTCCATAGATTTCGTCTCATCCACACTTTTTTGAACTTCGGCCACAACTTCTGGTTCATCGTAGAATGAAGTGGCTTCAACAATGGCGCGAGCTCTCTCAAATGGGTCCCTTGACTTGAATATTCCACTACCCACGAATATACCATCCGCTCCAAGCTTCATCATTTCGGCTGCGTCCGCGGGTGTGGCTATCCCACCAGCGGCAAAGTTGACTACAGGAAGCCTGTTGAGCCTAGCTGTCTCCACCACCAATTCTAGCGACACCTGCATTTCACGTGCCCTTAGCATCAGCTCTTGATAGTCACCTTCAAGATACAGCGCTCTCACATCCGCTAATTCCTTTTTGATAAGCCTAAAGTGCTTTACAGCCTCCGCAACATTACCAGTCCCCGGCTCACCCTTCGTCCTAATCATGGCGGCGCCCTCCTCGATCCTTCTGAGAGCCTCGCCAAGGCTTCTTGCACCATTCACAAATGGCGTCTTAAAGCTCCACTTCCAAATATGCCTCTGGTCATCGGCGGGTGTGAGAACCTCTGACTCGTCAATCATGTCTACACCGATAGCCTGCAGTACTTCGGCTTCATATGTGTGCCCTATTCTACACTTCGCCATTACTGGTATGGTTATGTGGTCCATTACATCCTCAATTATCCTGAGGCTAGCGGTCCTCGCCACACCCCCAGCTTTCCTCACATCATAGGGAAGCTTATCAAGCACCATCACAGCGACAGCGCCCGCGTCTTCCGCTATCTGAGCCTGCTCAACATTAGTAACATCCATCACTACACCATGCTTTAACATATGGGCGAAGCCACGTTTAACGAGAACAGTACCCTGAACACCCACTCCGTTACGCCACTCAGGAACCCGCTCAGAGAACGGGTAACCTATAATTGAAACCATCCACTATCGAATATAAAACCACTGAACCCATAAATTAGGTTTGTCAAGTGTAGCCAAAGCCACCACTATGATTTGGATAGTGCACTGATAATTAGTCCTCAGACACCATGCTTACGTAAGCGTGTTAAAGATTTCAAAGCCTCGCTCTTCAGGGCGTGGTAGCTCACTTGATAAACTCAGGATATGGATTAAAAACAGCAATGTAGTGAAAAGCTTTTTAGTGTGTGGGTGTATTTCGCTTTGGGTAGTTATGGTTAGTGAGAGGGTTATCGGCGGGTTGATATTCGCGGTCTTCCTCATCATACTCGTGGTGTTCACCGCGGTGATCTGGTACC
>CADDZQ010000035.1 GCA_902812505.1 archaeon | reverse complement strand
CGCGTGTGATTTCGAGTTGGTGCTTCCCCGCACGGTTCCTCTCCCTGTTCGAGTACTTCGCGAGCACCCTCCTAGCCTTCTTCGATTTTGAAGCCCTCCTCTGCACACTACGCCTCTTCTCGAAGGAGGCAATATGTATGGAGGCAAGCCTTGAAGTGTCCATCCTAATCCACCCTGTTTCAGGTGAGTAGCCGTCGAGTGAGAGGAGGTTGAAGTCCCACGCAACGGCGGGTTTGCTGTTTTGATCATCTTCTTCGTAGTGTATGGGTAGGTGTATCTTTTCGGGTGTGATTATGGGTTCACCCAGACCCGCCGAGGACACCTCCCCAAGTAAAGGGAAGTACCTCTTCGAGAGGTCGAGGTACACGTACTCAGCGGGTTTAACAGTCACCCTGAGCTTTCCCCCTCAAGCCTGATAAGTGTTTGTTTGGCACGCGCGAATAGCCTTCTCGCAATGGGTCTCCTCCTTTTTCTGTCTCCTTTAACATAGTTTTTCCTCTAGGATTTGAGTGTGGAGTAGGCTGTTTTTATGGCGGAGTCCACCCAGTGCGCAGCATAAGGCCAACCCAAGAGGAGGCTTTCTCTGAGCTTCTTCCTGTACTCCTTACTGTGGATGTCCACCTTGTACTTGGGTTTGAGCCGCCACTGCCTCCTCGCTTTTACCTTCTTCTTCTCCCACTCTATGTGTCCCCAGAGCTCTTCGAGCACGCGGTTCACCGCATCCCTGTGCGCTTCGAGGAGTGGCAAGAGCTCCTCTCCACACTAATGTTTGAGTGAATAGTTCTTTAGCACGCTCCACAACCTCCTTGTGCTTATGGCTCCTCAGCCCGTACATTCTACCCGAGAAGTTGGGATATTATCGTGATTAGGTCTTCGACCACTTCTTGTTGGGGAGGTTTCATCTCAACATGATTCAAAACTTCGATTGTTGTCCCGTGTGCTTCGAACACTCTCCGCAGGGTGTTGAAACCAAATCTTGTGAGCCTGTCCTCGTATAATACCACAACTTTATCCACCTCGTTGTGTAGCACCCGGTCGAGCAGCCTCAGGAAGCTCTCTTCTTCTCGTTTAGACCTGAGCCCACGTTGGTGACCACTTCTTGTACACCCCCCTGCCTCAAATATTCAACCTGCCTCTCCAAGTCGGCTCTCTGGGTTGGTGATGACACCCTCGCGTAGCCTATCACCCACCTTATCCCACGCTCACCCTGCAGCCTCCTTATCTCGGATTCGGGTATCCTTCTGCGGCCGCCCAAAGTCCTCAGAACCCAGATTTTGCCTCGCTTATCCCACTTCTGGATGGTTCTCGGGTGAAGGCCGAGGAGCAGGGCAGGCTTCTTTAAGAGTGTACAGACGCTCCGGCACGCCCACTCTACAACAAACACCTATTAAAACCCATCTATTCCGAAACTGTTTTAAACGGCGTGAAAGCTCAACCCACTCACGCTCAGACTCCCTGATTATGAAGTGTGTGAGTAGTAGCTCATCTATCCCCTTAGGGGGTGTTTCTAGGATTAGTTCCCTGACCTTCTCGGCTCCACCTCATAGCACAAGGGTTTGGGCTAATTCGTCGGTTGCTTCACGCTTCTCGGTTATCGGGTAGCCGGCATCGTTGAACATTCGCTAATAGAAGGGCGCCCTAGCATAGTACTCCACACCCTTTTTGGCGGCGGCGTGCACCTCACCCTGCTCGGTGCTGAGTGATAAGAGTAGTGGGCTATCAGCGGTGGCTTCACCCTATGAGTGACGCTGGAACCCGCCTCCATAGAGGGAAGAGCTCTGCGGATGAGGTACTCCGGTGGACACCTGCGGGAGACCGCGCCATCCGCGATTTTCCCGGCTAGCTTGAATGCTTGGCTTCTTAAGGCCGCTACGATCACTGAAACCTTGGCGGCGCGTCGGAGGGTGTGTCAACCTTAAGATACTCATCTGTATGAGCCACGCGTCTATTCCATAAAAGCCCCTGACCACGGATACATACTCCCTCAGATAGGTCATGGGTCTGCCTAGTCTAAGGCCCAGCTAGGCTTCAACTATGTGTGGGTGGCTAACCTCCAGCCCAAGGTTTAATCTACCTGGAGCCAAATCGTCGAATGTGAGAGCCTGCTGGGTCACTACCAGAGGATGCCTAGTGTACACCTGCACTATGGATGTGCAAAACCTAATGTTCGACGTGCGTGTGGCCGCAGCGGCAAGAAAAGTGGGTGTGTCGCAGCCCTATATTGATGCCGCGGTCAATCATACCTCAAGCACCCCCATTATTCGGCTACGCATAGTTTTGTTAACCCCTCAAACACGTTTGAAGCCTGAAAGTTCAGGTCAACACGCTCCCTGACGGGTAGCCTCGAAACAATGTCTGAACTCACGGGGAAATATAGGAAATTACACTCATCCATAAAACCATAACATCGCTAAATCTATTTAACGATTAAGAACGTCTAATCCCTGCGAAATCGCCATCATGGACCCTAGTCCAGTAAGTGGGTCCCTGCATGTATTCTGAGTGGATTCTTTCAAGTGATTGGCGTGTTAAGGAGTGTTGGAGATGACGTAAGAGCTAAGCAGCGGATATGCTTTGAGGATTGGTTTTCGCTCTTATTTGTGTGGTTCACTCTGCTTAATTATGGGTGTGTAGAGTTGTGAGTGATGGCTTTGTCTGATATGCTAAGCCTCTCTGAGGGTGAAGGCAAAAGGGGTTTCAGGTTAAAGATAATACTCCTCGGGGGCGCAGGTGTTTTCCTAGATGGGTACGACCTGTTCATTGTGAGTATCGCGCTCATCCTCCTTAAACCGTATTTCAGACTGGGCAGCTTCGAGTTGTCCATGGTTGGCTCCGCGGCGCTTATCGGCGCCACTCTGGGTGCGGTGGTGTTTGGGAATATTGCTGACAAGCTGGGTAGGAAGACACTCTTCATTTTGGACCTAGTGTTCTTCGTGGTGTTCGCCGCCGCGTCCGCCTTCGCACAGAACTTTCTTGAACTCCTCATATTCCGGTTTCTGCTGGGTATCGGTATAGGTGCAGACTACCCTGTCAGCTCTTCGTATGTAGCTGAGTTTTCTGATGTGCGTAACAGGGGCAGAGTAATATCCTCAACATTCGCCTTCCAAGGTGTGGGCGTCCTCGCGGCGATAGGGGTGGGCTTGGCGCTTCTACCACTGGGTCCACAGGCGTGGAGGTGGATGCTGCTTTCTGGTATTGTCCCAGCCATTATCGTGCTCGCCTTCAGAACCAAGCTTCCGGAAACCCTTAGGTGGTATGTCTCGAAGGGTAAAATCGATGAGGCGCGAAAGGTTTTTGAGGAGATGACGGGTAAGAGTGTTAATAGACCTGAAGATGTTGAGAAATACGCTGAGAGCGTATCATTCAGGGAACTCTTCTCATCACCCTATAAGACGCGGCTAATCTTCGCCTCAGTGAGTTGGTTCCTCGTGGATATCGCCGTCTACGGTATGGGTATTTTTATACCCACATTCATACACGAATTCTTCGGCGCCAACTCGTCGCCCACCTCCAACGAGCTCGTATACGCCATACTCTACACATTCGCGGGCGTTGGATACTGGCTGGCTGTGCTCACAATAGATATTCTAGGGAGAAAGGTGCTACAGGCAGTGGGTTTCCTAGTTATGGGTGGTGCACTCTTCGCGGCCGCAGCCGCTGGCTCAAACATCAGCTTACCCCTACTCGCAGCACTACTCGCGGTTTTCTTCGTCGCGGAGAATGCGGGGCCAAACACTACTACTTGGGTGTACCCAGTTGAGCTGTTCCCCACGAGGATAAGGGGTAGCGGCCACGGTTTCGCGGCCACCATGGGTAAGCTTGGCGCCATATGCGGCGTATTCGTCCTACCACTGCTTGAGAGATACAATCAGGGGTTAATGCTGGGATTCGTGGGGTTCGCCTCGGTCTTAGGCGCTGTGATCACCCTAGCATATGGGATAGAGACCAAAAAGCAGAGCCTAGAGGATGTGTCGGAAGTTTTCAAGTCGTTCTACGACTATTTTACCAAGATGTCTGAAAACCTGGTCAGGGGTGCAAGGCAGCTTGACGCGTTAATACACGACCTGAGTGATTCTGACTCTAAGTATATCCAGATTAAACAGACTGAGCACGCGGGTGACGAATTAGTCCACGAAGTATTCACAAAACTCAACAAGAGTTTCGTGGCTCCAATTGAGCAGAACGAGATCTCGGCGCTAACAAAGTCTCTGGATGATGTCCTAGACATCATTCACGCGGTGGCCGTTAGGCTGAAGCTATACAAAGTGGGTAGCCCTGATAAAACGATGTTGGAGTTCAGCGGCATCATAACCACCTCGGTCGAATTAATCGACAAAGCCATAAAGCAGTTACCCAACCTACGCTGGGAGAATAACATCATGGATATATGCATCAAGATAAACGAATTGGAGAACCAGGCTGACGCTGTACTGAACGAGGGAGTATCAAACCTCTTTAACGGGCATGATGCGATTGAAATCATAAAACTCAAAGAGGTATACGAGTATCTAGAACTAGTAACTGATAAATGCGAGGACGTAGCTGACGTGCTACGCGACTTAGTGGTCAAATACTCTTAGTAAGGGATGAATCTTAGGGGAACAATAGGGTTTTGGGAAACCCTGCCCTCCTCCCCCCCCCGCTAGGGTTCGTGAACGGTGACCTTGAGGTGACCCAGTCAGGGTACCTGTAGCTCTAATGTTTGAGGAGGAGTCACCTTGTTTAGAGAGTTTGGGGTCGCCGTAGCTGTTGAGGAAGTGGGTCGGGTCTGGCGGTTGAATCGAGGAGTTCCGCCTTTAATAGGGTATGGCTCCCTCGGCTGGGTTATGGGAAAACTGATATAATCCGTTGCCCAAACATTGGGGTATGGGTACGGTTTCTAGGAGCGTTTATGTATGCAAGGTTGGGGGGAGCATTATCGAGGGGGTTCACCCAACGACCGTGGAAAACATTAAGGCTATTGTGGGTCGTGGTGAAGGGGTCGTGCTCGTCCATGGTGGTGGTGACTACGTTACTGAGGTGGCTGAGAGGCTTGGTAAAAAACAGGTGTTTGTGACCTCACCTGAGGGTATCAGGAGCAGGTATACTGATAGGGAGACGGCTGAAATCTACACGATGGTTATGAGTGGCCTGCTCGCGAAGAGGATAGTATTGCTACTTCAGCGTAGCGGTCTGGGGTGCGTGTCGCTTAGCGGTGTGGACTACGGGTTGATTAGGGCTGAACGCAAAAAACGTCTCACAGTAATAGATGAAAGAGGAAGAAAGGTGGTGGTCGAGGGTGGATACACGGGGCGGATAACCAGTGTTAACACCCATATTCTTGGCCTCCTTATAGAGCAGGGTATTGTGACCGTTGTCTCCCCCGTGGCGCTTGGTGAGGAGTACGAGCTCCTCAACGTTGACGGTGACAGGGCGTGCGCGGGTATAGCGGGAGCGCTTGGAGCTAGGTGCGCGGTGTTTCTAACAGACGTTGAGGGAGTGTACTCTAACGGTGAGCTCGTGCGCACACTCAGTGTTGAGGAGGCTAGAGCCCTCCTCCCAAAGGTTGGTAATGGGATGGATGTCAAACTGCTTGCAGCAGTTGAAGCTGTGGAGAAGGGTGCACACATGTCGGTTATCTCCTCTGGTCTAAAGGAGAACCCCATCGACGCCGCGCTGAGGGGGGAGGGCACAGTGATTCGCCGCGGGGTTTAAATCCCCTTAGCTAGGTGAACTCCTAATGTCCACGGAGCTAGACGACCGAGCACGCTTCGCATTCGAACTCATATCCACATATTCACCCTCCGGGGAAGAGGAAGGTGTGTCCCGCTTATTGGTTGAGAGGCTCAGCTCCAAGGGTCTGAAGGTGGGCGTTGACCCTGTGGGGAACGTGATATCCGAGGTGGGTGAGGGGGATTACACCATGCTACTATGCGGCCACATGGACACCGTGGCTGGCTGGGTGGAGCCGAGACTGGAGGGAGGCGTGGTCTACGGTAGGGGTGCCGTGGATGCGAAGGGCGCCCTGCTATCGCTCGCCTACGCCTTCGAGGACTATGCTCACACACTTGAACGTGAGAAGGGTTTTGAGAATAGGTTGAGGGTTGTGTTCGCGGGTGTCGTGCAGGAGGAGGGTGACAGTCGTGGTATCAAAAGGCTGATTAGGGATGGGTTAAAGGCCCACGCAGCGGTCTTCGGTGAGCCTTCGGGTGTGAATAGGCTCGCAGTGGGCTATAGGGGGCATGTTCCCTTCAAGGCTTCGTTCGAAACACCCGAGGCCCATGCGAGTGCGCCCTGGCTCACAGCAAACTCGGCTGAGGTCGCCTACGAGTTCTACCAGAAGTTAAAGAGCGCTTGGAGATGCGAATCCGAACGCATGGTTGAATGTGTCAGCGTAACCCTCACGGGTATCAACACATTCACACAGCACAACGTTATTCCCGGGAGAACCGTTCTAAACCTGGATATAAGGGTCCCAGTTGGGGTGACCACCACTGATGTTCTCAACACTGTTAAGCGTATACTCTCCGAATACACCACTGATAATAATGGTGATGTAAGGGTTAACTATGAGTTCGGCGAAGTAACCGAGCCCTATAAGGTTGATTTAGCCTCCAAAATTGTGAGGTCATTCACACGCACAATGATCAAGGGGGGTGTTGGGAGACCCGAGTTCCTCGTCAAATCTGGTACGGGTGATATGAACACCTATTCGCAGGCATTCAACGCGGAGTGTGTGTCCTACGGGCCCGGTGACCCACGGCTTTCGCACACGTTGCGGGAAAAAGTTGAACTAAGAGATGTGCTACACTGCTCTAAGATCGTGCACAACGCACTACTCGAGTATGCCACATTATTAGGCTAATTCAGCTGAAACACTCGTACGCAGGGAAGTTTGATGCTTTCTTAATAACACCAACCATATCTGGGTCTGGTGTCCTGCGCACGTCCCAACTGTAGGTCGAAATTCGCTTTTTAAAGTTGGCCGAAAAAGGGATTTTTGATTCATGGTGGATTGTAGGCTTCTCTCTGCTTTGCTAATACTTAAGAGTCTGCTATTTGGCCACTGGAGGTGATGCGCATATGCGGAACACCATGCCCAAACAGTGGACGCCGCCGACGAAGTGTATCACTTGGCCAGTGCGCTTCGCCCAATCCTCTGAGCACAAAGAGTAACCAGAATGGCCGTGTTAAATACTGTGATGTAGAGGAGGCTATCCAATACGTATGACGTGAAGGCGTGAAAGTTTAGCACGAAGAAGAGCGCCCAGAGCACCACAGACATGTAGGCGATGGTCCCATAGAGCAGTCCTCCCCTCTTCATGTGCACCTTGGGCTCGGATGCGTTTATAAAGAAGATGAGTATAAGTGTCAACCCCATAATCATCATGAGCGTGTACACTTTGGTTAACGGGTCCCAGTAGCCCCTGAGCGCATTGGTGATACTCGCCTATGTGACTAGTGTGATTCCAATGAATGTGAGGATGACTGTGGCCAGAAACAAGAAGCCCGCAACCTTATCGATGTCCAATTCCACTACACCTGCGAGGCAAAGAACCAAAGATATAAGGGCTTCTGTGGACGGGAGGTGTGCTGATAAGACTTAAGTGGTGGGCGTACGGTTTGGATTCGGTGAGTGCGGTGCTCACAACGCATTCGTGTTCTCTAGGAATTTAAACTTGGAGAAAAAGTTCGAGCTCATGGTTATGGGCGTACCACGAGTAGACTTTTTGAAGTTGTGCTCTGGTACACCAGTAGTGGTTGCCCTCATCCGTGCTTGTTGTTAGGGCTTAATCTAGGTTTTCTTCGAGTTTGGATTTTTCGTGTGTTATTAGTTCGTTTAAGGCTTCGAACGCTCTTCCCGCGTCCTGCATTTTGACAACTATGACTGTGTCTGTGTAGCAACTTACAGTGTTGTCAATGTTTATCCCCCTTCTTGAAAGCTGGCTGTAGAATGGTAGGAGCGCTCCAGGTGTGTACACGAATTCCTCTGGGCTATGGATTATTATGGCGGCATAGTCGGATCCCTCTTCGAGCACACTGTGGCTTGGGAGCTCCTTCTTTACCCTTCGTAGGATTTTCTGGTCGAAAACGAGTGTTATTGCCGAATATGTCTCCGATAGTTGAATAAAGTCCTCGTAATGCGTTGATATAATGGTGCTTACGGCTTTGAGGTTACTCTTTGTGCGCTCAACAGAGAGCTTGGCAACGTTTGTCCTCACTGTTATGACGCTTTGAGCTATTAGCCTATTCACTGTGCCGCCATTTCGGGAGTATGGTATGCGTAAGCGTTTGAGCGATGTGACCACGCTGGAAAGCTTTGTCTTTTGACCCACTTTGGCCTCTACCCTAGGCTTGATGAGTCGAGCTAGTGCGCTGAGATTAGCGTAGTTCCTGCTTAGGGCATCTTGAAGGTAAAGGTCGAGCTCGACTTCTTCTTTCACCGTGCTCATAATGGTCTCGGTTCTAGTCTTGCCCAATTTGGGTCACATTCACCAGTATTTGGTCAATTAAGGCCAAAAATTATATAAGCTTTTGCTCTAATATGTAAGACAAATGTCAAAGACGGTCGTACTAGCCTACTCAGGCGGACTCGACACCTCGGTGTCGATTAGGTGGCTTAACGAGAAGTTTGGTTACGATGTGGTAACCCTTACCCTCGACCTAGGCCAGAAGGACGACTTCGTAAGCATTGAGAAGAGAGCTTACCAAGCGGGCGCGGTTAAGCACTATACGGTTGATGTTAAACACGAATTCGTCGAGCATTATGTTCACCCCTCGATTAAAGCCAACGCCCTCTATCAGGGTAAGTATCCGCTTAGCACCGCGCTTGGGAGGCCTCTCATAGCTAAGAAACTGGTTGAGGTAGCTGAGTATGAGGGTGCGGAGGCGGTGGCGCATGGGTGTACAGGTAAGGGTAACGACCAGGTGAGGTTCGATGTGACTGTGCGCGCCCTCAACCCCGACCTACACGTGATAGCTCCCGTGAGGGAGTTCAATATGACAAGGGATGAAGAGCTCGAGTACGCTGCCAGCATGGGCATACCCATTGAACATAAGAGCTCGGTGTACAGCATCGACCAGAATCTGTGGGGGCGCTCAATTGAAGGTGGACCAATCGAAGACCCATATGTTGAGCCACCCCAGGAGGCGTTTGAGTGGGTTAGACCCGTGGAGGAAACACCCGACAAGCCTGTGTACGTTGAGGTAGACTTTGAAGGGGGTGTACCAATCGCTGTGGACGGTGAGCGCATGGACAGTGTCAAGCTCATAGAACACCTCAACATGGTGGGCGGGCTCAACGGCGTGGGGATCGTGGACCACTTGGAGGACAGGCTGGTGGGTATAAAGTCGAGGGAGGTGTACGAGGTCCCAGCGGCGCTGCTACTCATCGAGGCTCACAGGGCGCTTGAGAAGAGTGTGCTCACTAGGTGGGAGCTCGACTTCAAAACAAATGTAGAGAAGGAGTGGGCGTGGCTCGTTTACTCAGGCCTCTGGGTGGAGCCTCTACGCATGGACCTTGAAGGGTTCATTAACGCGACACAGACAAGGGTGAGTGGACGTGCAAGGCTCAAACTCTTCAAGGGATCATTCAGGGTGGTGGGTGTGAGCTCCGAGAACTCGCTGTACAGACCCGCGCTAGCAACCTACTCTTCGGCCTCAAGCTTTGACCAGAAGGCCTCGGTGGGCTTCGTTGAGCTCTGGGGCCTCCAGTCGAGGGTTGCCAACGAGGTGTTGGGTGGTAATGGTAAAAGTGGACGTTCGGGGAAAAAGGCTGAACAGGTTCTCGGATGAGTCGACGAGGTTCACGTCCTCAATCACCTTCGATGGCCCCATCAGCAGACACGTGTTGATGATAAACATGGCGCACACACTGATGCTCTTAAAGAGCGGTCGGCTGCAGGCTGACAAAGCAAGCAGAATCCTCTCAGCACTATTGGAGCTCAAAGGTGAGCCCCCAGTGGGGCGTGCAGTTGAGGACATACATGAAGCCGTGGAGCAATACGTAGTGGATAGGTGTGGGGTGAGGGTTGCGGGGTATATGAATTGGGGCAAGAGCAGAAACGACCAGGTTGCCACCGCGCTCAGAATGGCCGTCAGAGAAAAACTCATCGAACTATCCGCCTCACTTGTAAAGCTCCAGTCAGAGTTACTCAAACACGCCGCACTAAACGTTGGCACCGTGTTTCCCGGGTACACTCACCTACAAAGAGCTCAGCTCGTCACATTGGGCCACCACCTTCTCGCATACTTTGACTCCCTCAGTAGGAGTCAGGAGAGGATTCAGGAGGCGTATCGGAGAGTGAATCTCTGCCCTATGGGCTCAGCTGCTCTCGCTGGCTCCTATGTAAACATAGACAGGGAGAAGCTCGCTGAGCTTCTCGGCTTCAGTGGTATAGTCAGGAATAGTATGGATGCTGTCTCGTCCCGCGACTTCGCGGTGGAGGCGATCTCCACATGTGTACTTGTTATGCTGGAGTTGAGTCGGATGGCTGAAGAGGTGGTGTTGTGGAGTAGCCGTGAGTTCGATTTCTTAGAGGTGGGAGACGAGTACGCATCCACGAGCAGTCTTATGCCCCATAAAAAGAACCCCGTTGTGGCGGAGACCGTTAGGGCTAAGGCGTCAACCGTCATGGGCTGCCTTGTGGCAGCCGCCGCCGTGGTTAAGGGGTTGCCGTACACCTATAATCTGGATTTCCAGGAGGTGACTCGCGCACTTTGGTCCGCGTTCGAGGACACGATCTCCTCTGTGAATATGCTGGCTAAGATGCTGGGCTCAATACGCTTAAAATCCGAGGTGATAGGTAGAGCAGTTGAGGATGAGTCTTTCGGCGCCACCGCGCTAGCCCACAGGCTAACAGAGGAGGGTGTCGTTTCGTTCAGGGAGGCTCACCTAATAGTTGGAGGCCTTGTTAGGCTGGCTTCCGAGCAGGGTTTGACGCTGAGTGAAAGTGTGCGCGTCAACTTTGAGAGGGTGGCTGAGGAGACTTTGGGTAGAAAAGTGGAGGTGGATGTTGGTGGGCTCGCGTCGTCTGTTCAGCCCTCAAGGCTGCTTGAAATGATTGTAACGGATGGCGGCTCGAATCCTGAGAAGGTCAAGTGTGAGGTGGATAAAAGAGGCGTTTTTTTGAATGGTTTCGAAAACTGGGTCTCGGAGAGCTCAGCCTCGCTTGCGGGAGCTGAGGCCCGACTTATGGAGGAAGTAAGAAGTGTGTTGGTCGGATTTGATAGGAGGTGAAAAAATTGGAGGCAGTTTGCTCGGAGTGTGAAGCCAAAATAAGCGTCCCGGATGACGCTATAGTGGGCGAAATAGTCGAATGTGCTGAGTGCGGCACCGAACACGAGGTGGCGGGTATAACTGAAGTGGGCGTCACACTCAAGAAGGCGGAAGCAGTGAAGGAAGACTGGGGAGAATAGGGGTACGGGTGAACCCAGATCAAACTCAGCATCGTCTACGACAGACTGCGCTGGGAGGAGAAGAGCCTCCTAGAAGAAGCTCGAAAGATGGGCATCCAAGTAGAGCTAGTGGATGCGAAGAGCTTGGTGTTCGACTCACGTGAGCACGGCTTCAACACGGAGCTAGGAGACATTGTGTACATCAGGTGTATAAGCCATTTCCGCGCTCAGATGCTCTCGGCAACCCTTGAAAGCATCGGTGTTGCCTGCGTCAATTCACACAGCGTGCTCGAGAGGTGCTCCAATAAAATGCTTACAACGCTGGCGCTTGAGCGTGAGGGTATACCCACGCCTAAGACGCTTATGGCGCTCTCAGCGGAGGGTGTCCCCCAGGCTGCCTCAATCCTCGGCTACCCAGTCGTGCTCAAACCCCTAGTGGGAAGCTGGGGCAGGCTTGTGAGCCTCGCGAAGGATCAGGAGACGCTTAACGCCTTGGTCGAGCATAGAGAGGAGCTTAGCAACCCCCTAGACCACATCTACTATCTCCAGGAGTATGTGCGGAGGCCGCCGCGGGATATACGCGCGGTCGTGGTTGGAGACGAGGTTGCGGCGGCGGTTTACAGAGTATCAGCTATCGGTGAGTGGCGGACGAACGTTGCGAGGGGTGCTAGCACGGAGGCGTTCGAGCCCGCGGGGGAGCTAAGAGAGCTGCTTGTGAAGGCGGCTGACGCTGTTGGTGGCGGGGTTCTCGGCGTGGATGCAATGGAGTCCTCTGAGGGCTACTTGGTACACGAGGTGAACGGCACGGTTGAATTCAGAGGCGCTCAGTCAGCTGTTCAAACCAGCATCCCGCGGAAGATAGTGGAATACCTGGTGCGTGAGGCGAGGAAGTAGTGGTTAAAGTGGGGGTACTGGGCGGCTCAGGCTACGTTGGAGGCGAGCTCATAAGACTCCTACTCTCACACCCCGAAGCCGACTTAGTGTTTGCATCATCGTCTAGGTTTAAGGATGAGTATGTTTTCCGCGCTCACCCCAACCTACGGGGCCTCACCCAACTCAAGTTCACTGATGAGTCAAGCATCGCCTCCTCCACACCTGACGTTGACCTCGTATTCTCAGCGCTACCACACGGTGAGTCAGTCAAACACCTACCCAGCCTAGTACAGACAGGCGTGAAAATAGTTGACCTAAGCGCCGACTTCAGACTCAAAGACCCAGCAGCCTACCCTAAATGGTATGGGTACACACACCCTCACCCCGAGCTACTAGAGAGATTCGTGCTCTCCATACCAGAACTTAACCGCGAAGAGGTGGGAGGTGTAAGTCTCGCATCGTCCCCTGGCTGCATGGCGATAGCTACAATACTCGGGGTAGCACCACTACTACTATCTAAGAGTTTGAAGATCGACGCGGGGCGTATAGTTGTCGACCTCAAGGTGGGCTCTTCTGGTTCGGGTGGCAGACCTTCGCTTGCGACCCACTTCTCCGAGCGATTCGGTGTTGTTAGGGCATACAAACCCGTCGGCCACAGGCACACAGCGGAAATCGAGCAAGAACTCTCGAAATTCACTAATGATGGTGTTAAGGCCTACCTCTCAGCACACTCGGTAAACATGGTGAGGGGGATACTAGCCACAATCCACCTATTCGTGGGGGACGCAGTGGAGCCTCTGGAGGTTTGGAGGGCGTACAGGTCAGCCTATACAGGTAAAAGATTCATACGTCTAGTAAGAGACAGGAAGGGGGTTTTCAGGTACCCCGACCCGAAGCTGGTTATTGGTTCAAACTACGCCGACATAGGATTCGAATTGGAGCCCGGAGGTGGTAGGATCGTGGTTCTGGTTGCGATTGATAACCTGGTTAAAGGCGCCGCTGGTAACGCGCTTCAGACGATGAACATCATGCTTGGCTTGGATGAGTGGTTGGGGCTTGAAAGTGCGCCGTTACATCCCGTCTAGTTGGAGCATTAAGTGTTGGGGTATGGGGGTACACGTGGTGGTTGGTATGGTTTGCTTAGGGTGGTTTACTTGGATATAGTCTCAGTTGAAGATAGCTATGGTTCGCCAAGCTATCAGAAACTGCCTCTGGTGGTTGAGAGGGGGTTTGGGGCGAAGGTTTGGGACAACGCTGGGAGGGAGTACATTGATTATTTGGCTAGCTACGGCGTGGCTTTCCTGGGGCATTCAAATCCGAGTATAGTGGATGCCGTGAGGGAGCAGGCCTCGAAACTCATGAGTTGCCACGGAAGCCTATACACCCCCGTTAGATCCGAGCTTCTCGAGCGCCTAGCTAGCATTGCTCCTAGGGGACTCACAAGGGTTTACCTCTCCAACAGTGGGGCGGAGACCGTTGAAGTGGCGATAAAGCTCGCAAGACGCTATACGCGTAAAAAGAAGATTGTGAGTATGAAGGGTGGATACCATGGTAAGACGTTCGGCGCTCTCTCAGCGACCTGGAACCCCAAGTATAAGGAGGCGTTCGAACCCCTTGTGCCTGGCTTCGTGTTCGCTGAGTACGGTGACCCAGAATCGCTTAGGTCATGTGTGGATGGTGAAACCGCGGGTGTGATCGTTGAGCCAGTTCAAGGTGAAAGCGGGGTGATAATTCCGCCGAGCGACTATCTGAAAGAGGTGAGGGAGGTTTGCGATGCGGTTGGAGTGCTCATGATTGCCGATGAGATACAGACCGGGCTTGGACGCACGGGTAAAATGTGGGCGTGTGAACACGCTGGCGTCACACCCGATATACTCCTCGTGGGTAAGGTGCTTGGTGGTGGTCTACCGCTGAGTGCCACTGTTGCAAGGGGAGACATTGGCGCCTCGCTTATGAAGGGTGAGCACACGAGCACCTATGCGGGTAACCCACTTGTGTGCGCAGCGGGTAAAGCGGCCATCGAATACATCACTTCACACGACGTGTGCGGGGAGGCTGCTAAGAAGGGTGGAAAACTCCTCTCAGAACTCACTACGCTTGCACAAACGAAAAAGAGTGTTAGGAGTGTTAGGGGGCTTGGCCTCATGCTTGCCCTCGAGTTGAAAATAGATGTACGCAACCCCCTGCTATCCGCTCTTTCGAGAGGACTCATTATGGGCTACTCTGGTAGAACCATACTCAGGCTCCTCCCCCCTGTGGTTACAGATGAAAGTGAGATGTCCAAAGCGGTTGAGCTAATCGACTCTGTCCTACAATGAGGCGCGCGTGAATATGTACAGTAATCTTATATAGGGGTTCCAACATGTCGTTGAGGGCACTCAAAATTAGTGGTTTCCAAACAGAGGAACCTAAACGCGTGGTTCTCCTCTTAGAGGATGGGTCAGTTTTTCCTGGCGAGGCGTTTGGGAGCGTCTCCAGGCTCCCAGTGGCGGGTGAAGTCGTGTTTAACACGGGTATGGTTGGGTATGTTGAAGCCATGACAGACCCATCATACCGGGGGCAGCTTCTCTGCTTCACCTACCCACTTATAGGCAATTACGGTGTGCCAGGCAAGCGCTACGACAACAGCGGTGTTCTAAGCGGCTTTGAATCTGAGCGTATACGAGTAGCTGGGGTGATTGCCCACTGGGTCTCGGATACCCCAAGCCACTACGAGTCAGAGAAAACCTTGGGTGAGTGGATGCGCGATGAAGGTGTACCGGGTATTATGGGGGTTGACACCCGTGAGTTAACAGTCCACCTCAGGGAGAGGGGTGTGATGCTTGCATCAATAGCACCCACGATTGGTGAAGCGGAGAGCGCTATGCGTGACGCACACTCCAAGATGACTCCTGATTACTATAAGGCGGTGAGCACCCGCAGCGTTGCACACTTCGGTGAGAAGGTTAAGGGTAGAGTTGGGGTTGTTGACTGCGGTCTCAAGCTCAACATCGTGAGAAGCCTTGTAAGAAGGGGTTTGGAGGTAGTGGTCTACCCATACAATGTGGGTTTCGATCAACTAAGCGAGGATGGGGTTGACGGTGTTGTGCTTAGTAACGGTCCAGGCGACCCCAAGATCTGGGTTGAAACCGTAGAGCTCGCACGCACACTCATAGACGAAGATATACCCACACTGGGTATATGTTTGGGCTCCCAGCTTGTGGCTCTCGCTGAGGGGGCTGAAACGTTTAAACTGAAGTATGGGCATAGGGGTCAGAATAAGCCTGTAATAGACCTCTCAAGTGGTAGGAGTTTGGTTACTAGTCAGAATCATGGCTACGCTGTTTCGAAGGACTCCCTTTCCCGGACTCGCTTTGAGGAGTGGTTTGTTAATGCCGATGATGAAACCGTTGAGGGTGTAAAGCATAAGTCGAAGAGGGTTCTCGGTGTACAGTTCCATCCCGAGGCATCACCTGGGCCGGTTGACGCTGGCTACGTCTTCGACGTGTTTGTTCGAATGCTGGGGAGGTGATGATTATCCCTCTTGACCGCTCAATTAGGAAGGTCCTCGTGCTTGGTAGTGGGGCTATAAAGATAGCTGAGGCTGGTGAGTTCGACTACTCAGGCTCTCAGGCGATCAAGGCGTTGAGGGAGGAGGGTATTGAGGCTGTTCTTGTGAACCCCAACGTGGCCACTATCCAGACGGATACCTCGCTCACCGATAAGGTGTACCTTCTACCTGTTACACCCAAGTATGTTGAGCGTGTTATTGAAGCTGAAAGGCCTGACGGCGTGTTACTCGGCTTCGGTGGGCAGACGGCGCTCAACTGTGGATTCATATTGAAGAAGGAGGGCGTCTTCGAGAAGTACGGGGTGAATGTGTTGGGTACAAGTGTGGAGGCCATCGAGAGGGCGTCGAACAGGGCGATGTTCAAGAAGACCATGATGGAGGCTGGTATAAACGTGCTTGAAAGCCGTGAGGCCTACACCCTCGAGGAGGCCCTCAGCGTAGCGGAGGAGATAGGTTACCCCGTTATCATCAGGAC
>CADDZQ010000034.1 GCA_902812505.1 archaeon | reverse complement strand
GCCTTCGAAGCCCAAGCCCTCGGGCTGTTAGTAGTGGCGGGCTGAACGACTCGGCCGAAGCCTCGCCGCTTACACCCCCACCCTATCAACCCAGTCTTCTACTGGTGCCCTCGTCCCACCCCAGTGCACCCTTACGGGCACACCCTAACGGATGGGAGTGGCCGCCTATTTTCGGGGCTGGTTTCCCGCTTAGATGCTTTCAGCGGTTACCCAGATACGGCGTGGCTGCCCGGCGTCTGCCTTGCCAGACAACCGGTAAACTAGAGGCCGCGGCACCCCGTTCCTCTCGTACTGAGGGTACCCTTCCCTCAGGCGACCAGCACCCCCGATAGGGAGAGACCGACCTGTCTCACGACGGTCTAAACCCAGCTCACGTTCCCCTTTAATGGGCGGGCAGCCCCACCCTTGGCGGCTGCTGCACCGCCAGGATGGGAAGAGCCGACATCGAGGTAGCAAACCGCGAGGTCGATAGGAGCTCTCGCCCGCGACGACTCTGTTATCCCCGGGGTAACTTTTCTGTCATGCCCAGCTCCCACCGATAGAGGCATGAGCGGTCGCTAGGCCTGGGTTTCCCCTCCGCGTCCCTCGCCATAAGGACACGGTCAGGCTGGCTTTTGCCCTTGCACTCTACGGCGGAGTTCTGACCCGCCTGAGCCAACCTTTGGGCGCCCATGATGCCTTTTCGTGGGCGTGCCGCCCCAGCCGAACTGCCCACCTATTGCTGTTCCCCTTTCGGGGTGAGGGACGTGGTTAAAGATGGGCGGTGTTTCAACGTCGCATCCACCGCGGCCGGAACCACGGCTTCCTCGCTCCCGCCTACTCTCCGCATCCCTAACCACGTCTCAACAACAGGCTGCAGTAAAGCTCCACGGGGTCTTTTCTCCCGGTCGGGGGTCCCTGGACTATGCACCAAGTGACGTAGTTTCGCCGGGCCCCTGGTTGGGACAGTGGTGAGCTCGTTGGTCCATTCATGCACGCCGGAACTTACCCGGCAAGGCATTTGGCTACCTTAAGAGAGTCAGAGTTACTCCCGGCCTTCAGCGGCGCTTCACCCAGTTGAACCCGGGCTTAACGTCCCGCCAGTGGCCAGGATTCAGCCACCGTACAAACCGTTACCGGCTAGCGGTGACCTATGTTTTTATTAAACAGTCGGCTCACCCTTGTCACTGCGACCTGGCACCACCACCTTGCGGCAGGATGCCAGGCACCCCTTATACCTAAGATACGGGGCTAAATTGCCAAGTTCCCTAACCAGGGGTAAACCCGACACGCCTCGGGCTCCTCACCCAGGGGCACCTGTGTCGGATCTAGGTACGGTCACGGGGAATCCTTCCGGCGCCTTTTTTCACGGGCTCCGGGGCGCAGCCGAATTCCCCTTGCGGGGAACCGGCACGGTCTTCGCCGGGTTCTCGCCTTTACAGCACTCCCCCAGCTTCGACCGCACTGACAGAGCGGCATCTCCGCTCAGCCTACCCTGAAGCGTCGGGCGCCGGCACGCCTTGCGGCACGTATCCCCGTGGCAAGGGAATATTAACCCTTCACCCTTTTTCGGCGACTCCGAGTTGCGGGCCGCCTTAGGACCGGCTAACCCTTGGCCGAAGATCGTTGCCAAGGAACCCTGGCCCTTCCGGCGGAGAGGATATCCTCCTCTCTACTGCTGCTACTACCACCGGGATCTGCAATCCCAACCGGTCCACGGGACCTCACGGCCCCGCTTCTACCCAGCTGGGACGCCCCCCTACCCGCATCCCTCCAGTGGAGGGTGCGCCGGGGTCTCGGCGGCCGGCTTGAGCCCCGTCTATCTTCGAGGCCCCGCGCCTCGGCGAATGAGTTGTTACACACTCCTTAGAGGATGGCTACTTCTGGGCCCACCTTTTCGCTGTCTTAGGCACGGGACGCTCTTCGATACACTTAGCCGGCACTTGGGGGCCTTAACCCCAGTGAGGGTTGTTCCCCTCTCGGCCTACGAGCTTATCCCGTAGAACCCCACTCCGGTCTTCTTCGAAGCCAACAGATTCGGAGTTGGACGAGAAAGCGGAGCCTTTCGGCTCTCACTTTCTAATCCGTAGCTCTACCCTGTTGGCAATCTCCGACCGGGCTGCGCTAAGACGCACTTCGGGGGGAACCAGCTATCACCGGGCTAGATTGGTCTTTTGCCCCTATGCCCACGTCTGAGGAGCGATTTGCACGTCAGCACCCCTTCGGGCCTCCACCGAGCTTTCGCCCGGCTTCACCCTGCGCAGGCATAGATCGCCCGGTTTCTGGTCCCATGACTGTGACTCCAGGCCCTTTTGGGACCCCGCCCCTCACACCTTGCGGTGCTGCGGGCAAGTCGGTTTCCCTGCGGGTGCGGGCTTTTAACCCTTACCCTCGCCACAGCCATGGACTCCCCGGCTCGTTTTCCAAGACGAACGGCGCAACCCCGGTAACCCAGCCTCGTACTCCCGCGTCACCACGGTTTCCTTCGGCTGGGTGTAACCCTTTCGAGCCGCGCCGTGTATCCCCACCTGGTTTCAGGCACTTTTCACTCCCCTCTCGGGGTGCTTTTCAGCTTTCCCTCACGGTACTTGTCCGCTATCGGTCTCGGGACGTATTTAGGCTTGGAAGTCGGTTACTCCCATCTTCCCACGCCCGTCAGGGCATGGTACTCTGGAACCCGGACAGGCCTTCCCCGCTTCGCGTACGGGGCCGTCACCCTCTGTGGCGGCGTTTTCCAACGCGCTTCCGCTCGCGGGGGTAGGCCCTACTCCGGGCCCGAACCCCACACACCCCGGCACTCATCGCACCGGGATTCGGTTTGGCCTCCTCCCCTTTCCCTCGCCGGTACTCAGGGAATCTCGTTTGATTTCTTTTCCTCCCCCTACTAAGATGTTTCCGTTCGGGGGGTTCCCGCGCCTCGTCGGCGCCTAGGCGGTTGACCGCCTAGAGGAAGTCCCATTCGGGCACGCCCGGATCAACGACTGCATGCGTCTACCCGGGCCTTTTCGCAGCTTGCCGCGCCCTTCTTCGGCGCCCGAGCCAAGCCATCCACCAAGTGGGTTAGGTGCATTGGACCCCTACGACACTGGTCTAGTTGGCGTACCACGCATCAACACACGGCTCACTGCGGCGCGCGCTCGCCGCGCGCCGCTAACCCTTCGCCCACAACCATTAGGTTGAGGACTGCATATAGCTTTGAAGTGTCCGCCGCCAACACTAACCGGCTTCGACACCCATTCAGCCGCGTACTCAGGAGGTGATCCGGCCGCAGGTTCCCCTACGGCCACCTTGTTACGACTTCTCCCCCCTCACCGGTCTCAGATTCGACGGAACCGGCGAACCGATCCCGCCTCATCTGAAACCAGCTCGGGTGGAGCGACGGGCGGTGTGTGCAAGGAGCGGGGACGTGTTCACCGCGCGATGATGACACGCGATTACTGGGGATTCCAGGTTCACGAGGGCGGGTTGCAGCCCTCGATCCCAACTACGGTGGAGTTTCAAGGATTACCTCCCCCTTTCGGGTTCGGAACCCATTGTCTCCACCATTGCAGCCCGCGTGCGGCCCGGGGGATTCGGGGCATGCTGACCTGCCGTTGCCCCCTCCCTCCTCCACCTTAGCGGTGGCGGTCCCCCTAGTGTGCCCGCTTGCGCGGTGGCAACTAGGAGTGAGGGTCTCGCTCGTTCCTGGACTTAACCAGACACCTCACGGCACGAGCTGGCGACGGCCATGCGCCACCTCTCAGCGCGTCGGGCAAAGTCATCAGCTTGGCCCTCATACTGCTGTCGCCCCCGGTAAAGTTCCCGGCGCTGACTCCAATTGAGCCGCAGGCTTCACCCCTTGTGGTGCTCCCCCGCCAATTCCTTTAAGTTTCAGTCTTGCGACCGTACTCCCCAAGCGGCGGATTTAACGGCTTCCCTGAGGCACCGATACGGCCCGAAGCCGTACCGGCACCCAATCCGCATCGTTTACAGCTGGGACTACCCGGGTATCTAATCCGGTTCGCTCCCCCAGCTTTCGCCCCTCACCGTCGGACGCGTCCTAGCCAGGCGCCTTCGCCACTGGTCGTCCTCCCGGGATTATAGGATTTCGCCCCTACCCCGGGAGTACCCCTGGCCTCTTCCGCTCCCTAGCCCGGCAGTATCCCATGCGGCCCAACGGTTGAGCCGTTGGATTTAGCACAGGACTTACCGGACCGGCTACGAGCGCTTTAGGCTCAATAATCGTCCCGACCACTCGCGGAGCTGGTATTACCGCGGCGGCTGACACCAGTCTTGCCCCCCGCTTATTCCCCCAGGTTTTTACTCTGGGGAAAAGCCAGCCTTAGCGGCTGGCACTCGGGATAGCCCAGTCACGGTTTCCCGCATTGCTAAGGTTTCTCGCCTGGTGCGCCCCGTAGGGCCTGGGCCCTTGTCTCAGTGCCCATCTCCGGGCTCCAGCTCTCACTGCCCGCATCCGTTATCGGCTTGGCGAGCCGTTACCTCGCCAACTACCTGATGGAACACAGCCTCATCCTTGGGCGACGCGGAAGCATGCTCCCACGCCCTTTCGATGAGCACCCATTCCAGGGTTGCTCGTCTATGGGATATTAGCCCCAGTTTCCCGGGGTTGTACCCCTCCCAAGGGCAGATTAGCCGTGTGCTACTGAGCCGTACGCCACGCCCCCACGTGGCTGGAGGCGTTCGACTCCCATGGCTTAGCATTATCCCGATAGCAGTCGGGTCCGGCAGGATCAACCGGGTTTGTACGGTCGCCGCATTTAGCGACAGAATACGGCTGGATTGGGGTGTCGAAGCATTCGGCTGTTGACGGCGGACGTCGGGCAAGATCTTTAGAGGTCAAGCCCCCATTACTCAAACTTCCATCTTTATAGATGTACCCACGGGTTGGATGGCAACCATTCACAGCGGGGCGGAGCCCTTACTCAATGGTTGCACCGCCACCCAGGGCGCATCCAAATATTGGTCAACACGGAAATATAAGCACTTCTATGGCTCACCCAGCCCTACACGTCTGATATCAATCGCGACGCGTCACGGGTGTGGATTAGTATATTGTATTAGGTTATAAATTTCGGAGAATATCGCGTTGGGTTGGGGTAGAGTTTGCGCGGCAGTTGAGGGCATTAAAGAGTGTGTTTTCACGAGACGCAAAGACTATAACCCTGTGGGGATCTGGGTTTGGGTGGGCGCATTTTGGGTTTGGGGAGTGGTGATGCCGCCATAATAAGTGGGTCTTCGGGTTGGTGAAGTTGCCCATAGATTCTTTTTGACCCAAGGTTTATAACAGCCTTTGAGAGTTTAATATATTAGGTGAATGTGTATTGGGTGGTAGACAGAAGTCAACGCTTCTAGAGGAGATATTTAAGAAGAGTCAATCGCAGAAGCAGGAGGCACCCCAACAGGGTAGGTCCTCCGAGAAGGAGAAAAAGCAGTGAATTGGGTGGTTCGGCTTAAGGCTGCTATATTTTGTTTCGATTTCAATGTTTGATTTTGGGTGGATTGATTAGTTATGAGTAGTGTTAAGATTAGGTTCCTTGGGGGAGCGCTTGAAGTGGGGAAGGAGGGTGTGCTTGTATCCAACAGTTCGCACGCCGTTCTTCTAGATTATGGGAGCACCGTGTCGGACGATAATCCGAAGTTCCCGGAGCATGTGCGGCCCACGGAGGTAGATGCGGCTGTTTTATCACACGCCCACCTTGACCACTCGGGTGCTTTACCCTACCTCTATATTAATAACGGGCCTGAAGTGTTCTTGACGGAGCCGACTCTAGAGCTTGGCAGATTGCTGCTTAGGGATTTCCTTAACATCTCGGGTGAGAGGCTGCCGTACGAGTTTGTTGAAGTTGAGAAGATGAGTGGCAGAGCCACGCTTGTGGGCTACGGTGACAGGGTTTCACGTGGAGGATTTGAGCTGAGCTTCTTGAACGCTGGCCACATACCGGGTAGCATGATGACTTCGCTCAGCATTGATTCGAAGAGGATACTGTTTACGGGTGACTTCAACATGCTTGACACGAGGCTACTCAAAGGCGCTGAAACCGTGAGAGAGGAGTATGATGCTGTGATAATGGAGGGCACATACTCCAATAAAGACCATGCCGATAGGCATGAGATGGAGATGGAGCTTGTGACAGCATGCAACCAGATAGTGGAGGAAGGTGGAACAGTGCTTATACCCGCCTTCTCTGTCGGTAGATCCCATGAAGTGGTGGCCGCGCTTCGCGCTAACGGATTCAAACACCAGATACACTTGGATGGTATGGCGCGTGAGGCCGCGGAGATAATACTTAGGCACCCCACATATCTGCGCGACCACCCCGAGGTGGAGCGGGCGCTTAACTCTGTGGATTGGATTGATGGTTGGAGCTCGCGTAAAAAGGCTGTGAGGACGCCAGGCGTCGTTGTTTCCCCCGCGGGTATGTTGAGGGGTGGCGCCGCGGCCTTCTATATGGAGCGTGTGGCCTTCGAAAAGAAGAACGGCGTGTTTCTAGTGAGCTACCAAGCTGTGAACACTCCGGGGAGAATGCTCATCGAAAGCGGTAAGCTCCCCTTCAGGGGTAAGCTGAGAAGTGTTGAAGCAAAGGTTCAGTCGTTCGACTTCTCTTCACACGCAGGTAAATCCCATCTAGTGAAGTTCATACAGGCCCTAGGCGGCACACCGAAGGTTTACCTTGTACACGGCGAGGCTGAATCTCTGAGGTCATTCGCCCAGGAGATGACGCAGAAGAGTGGTGTACCCGTGCACGCCCCAAGTATTGGGGAGATCGTTGAGGTTTAGACGGCCTCGTATTAGTAGCTAAGTTTAAAACACACTGGCTGAGCACTATCTTCGGGGCTGTCGGCTAGTCTGGTAGGCTGCGAGCCTTGGGCGCTCGCGACTAGGGTTCAAATCCCTGCAGCCCCACTGATTCGCGTAGTTAGAGGTTTGCGGAGGCTCTCCCCACGTGTGATAAACAATGTTGTTCCTCTCTTGGAACGTGAACGGTTTAAGGAGCGCTCTGCGTAAGGGTCTACTTGAGGTTGTGCACCCAGCTGAATATGATGCGGTGCTCCTCCAGGAAATTAAGGCGGATACCGTACCACTCGAGCTCTCAACTTTAGGGTACGAGTGCTTCATAAATCCTGCGAGTAGGAGGGGTTACAGCGGCACTCTGTCGGTTGTGAAGCTCAAGCCTCTTTCAGTCAGCATGGGTATCGGTGTTAGAGAGTTCGATGAAGAGGGGAGGGTGATAACGCTCGAGTACCCCGAGTTCTATCTCGTGAACGCCTATTTCCCAAACGCCCAACGAGGCCTTACCAGGCTTGAGTACAAGCTGAGATTCAATAGCAAATTCGAAGAATACGCGCAGAGCCTGAGAAAGAGAAAGCCCCTGGTTATCTGCGGTGACTTTAACGTGGCGCACACGGAGCTAGACATCGCAAGACCTAAGGACAACGTGAACAACGCGGGTTTCACGAAGGAGGAGAGAGATTGGATGACACGCTTCCTATCCCTCGGCTACTTGGACACCTTCAGGCTCTTCGTGAAAGAGGGTGGCTACTACACCTGGTGGACTTACAGATTCAACGCCCGAGAGAAGAACATAGGCTGGCGGATAGATTACTTCGTGGTTTCAGAGGAGCTAAGAAGCAGGGTTGTAAACGCGGGAATCCTTGATAGGGTAAGGGGCTCAGACCATGCGCCCGTGTTCCTCGAACTCAAATAACCCGGGAAAATCAAAGCGAGGATAAACAGACCAACCATATAGTGGCACGCTTTAGTCCGAATCACACGGATGCCGCTGGACCGAATCACGGTTTGTATCGGTTTTCGTATTTACGCGTTTTTGGATTTAGGAAATGTGAATCATCGAAAGATACATAACTAGGTGAATCTATATTATAGATTAATTTGACTTCTATAATTCGGCGAAACAGGAGCAGGTCGGGTGGCTTTAGAGGGCAAACAGCTGTAAGCATAACTTTAGACTCACAGGGTGTGCCCCTTGAGCGTGTGCACCGTGGGCTCTCATCCATCTTGGGGGAAGCCGCGGCGACGGTGGTTTTAAAGCAAATATTTCCCACACACAAGGGGTGTGAACGCCTCGACGAGAAGGACTTCAAGGTTTTAAAGTTCGGCCTTGAGGGGCTCTTCGGGGATGCTGGAGTCATGCTCTACGAGCAGGTCACCAAACGCGACAGGCGACCTAGGGTAAGAGGGCACTGAGTGCGTATACTATATACCAAAATATTTATCCGCCCGACGAGGAATGAAGCCATTCGGTGAAATAAGGATTCCAAACCACTCCCCGCTGTGCAAATCAACTTAATTCGGCAGTGAGTGATTCGATGTGGGGGCTAAAACTCATAGCCATCCGTGTACCCATCAAGTCCGACATGTGCAGTGGTGACCGTGGAACCCTAGTGTCCATATAGTGTGAACTCCCGCATTAGTCATGCGTAACCATTGATCCCTGTGCGACCAGCCCACACATTTGAGTTTTTCAGATAGACACACCTGCAGGGAGGGTGGGGTTTTGGAAAATGTGTGTAGACACCTACTGGTGTGTGGTATAAGCGGTTATCGACGGATTATCTTTATCTTTGTGGTGTGTGATTCTGGTTTTATGGATGAGTTCGACGAAATGGTTGCGCAGGCGATTGAGAAGGGCGTCTCATTGAGCAGGCTGAAGTCTCATTTTTCTCTTACAAGTGAGTCGGATGCTGCTAGGCTGAGGGCGGCTGTGCTTGAAAGGAAGATGGGTGTTGATCTTAGCAGTGTTAAATCTTTAAAGCTTGATTTTGATGTGTTGGTGGGTAGGAATATTGAGAACCCAGTCGGCGGGGTTGTCCTACCGGTCGGCGTTGTGGGTCCCCTATTGGTGGACGGCTCCTTTAGGAAGGCTGAGGTGTTCCTTCCCCTTGCCACAACGGAGGGGGCGCTGGTCGCCTCGGCTAACAGGGGTGCGAAGGCAACCTATCTGAGTGGTGGGGTAAAGGCTAGGGTGATTGGGGATAGGATGACGCGTGCCCCCGTGTTCAGGACTGGGTCGATTGATGAGAGCGTGAGGCTCCGTGAGTGGGTGGAGACCAACTTCGAGGAGCTAAGGAGGATCGCTGCATCGACAACAAAGCATGGGAGACTCGAGGGCGCCGAGTGCTTTATTGTGGGTACAAACGTGTTCGTCAGGTTCTCCTACTCGACGGGTGATGCCATGGGTATGAACATGGTCACCATAGCCACCGATAGGGTGGCTGAATACATTGAGAAGGAGACGGGTGTTAAGCTGGTGGCGTTGAGTGGTAACGTGTGCTCGGATAAGAAGCCCGCGTATATAAACACGTTGATGGGTAGGGGTAAGAGCGTTGTTGCGGAGTGCACCCTGCCTAGAGAGGTGCTCTCAGGGGTGCTTAGGACGACCGCTGAGGAGATAAATGAGATAAATGTGCGCAAAAACATGCTGGGTAGCTCTGTTAGTGGCTCCCTTGCGCAGAACGCTCACTTCGCCAACATTGTCGCAGCTAGCTTTATCGCTATGGGCCAAGACGCGGCGCAGGTTGTGGAGTCAAGTCAAGGCTTCTGCTTCACTGAGGTAAGGAGTGGGGGTGACCTCTACTTCTCCGTTACACTTCCAAGCTTAGAGGTGGGCGCGGTGGGGGGTGGGACAAGGCTTGAAACCCAGCGGGAGCTACTCTCACTGACGGGTGTATTCAGCGTGGAGGAGGGCATGAGGTCTAAGTGGCTAGCCGAGGTGATAGCCGCGGGTGTGCTCTCAGGCGAACTATCCCTCCTCGCAGCCATGGCTTCAGATGAGCTGGCTGGCTCACACAGGAGACTAGGCAGGGGAGGAGGAGCTAAAGGTTAGGTTGGGTAGAACCTTATGCAGGGTTTCACCCGCAAGGTAGATGGGGCAGGTCTGATAGTATATTTTGAGGTAGCAATCCGTCAGGTCTAGATTAACTGTTGAGGTTTGACCAATGTTTTCAAGTGTGAGCGTCCCCGACACACCTTGGAGCTGCCCGATGGACGCGTACACCGCATCCTCTACTTTGGTAGATGAGGAGTTGTTCGGCAGCCCAGCCACCACGCCGAGGAGCTCCTGCGCTATATAGTAGCGTATGGGTGGCGTAACTGTGTAGGTATAGTTGATGAGCGCCCGCTCAGAAGGCAGGTAGATTGCGGCATCCACTGCGAATAGTGGGAAGCTGGCGGGGGGCTCGGAGTAGTCCACCTGAAAGTTGTAGAGCGTTAGACTCACAGTGGCTGCATTCACGTGGAAGACCACATACCTCCCACCTCTTAGGCTGAAGGCTAGGTTTTGAAGTAGGGAGGCGTAGGATTTGTTGTCAAGTGTGTAGGATTGGCTGGTTAGGTAGGCTTGGGTGTAGTGGTATATGAGCCACTCTTCGTATGCCTTTGAGGAAGAGAGCAATAGTGGCGTGGGCGGCGAGAAGCTGGGCATCCTCGCGGGCACCGCGAAACCAACTGAGAGAGCCACGATTAGCACCGCCATCGTGACAAGGCTGAGCGTGGTTACCAGAGCACGCCTAGTTCCCAAGCCATACCACCATACTCGATGGGCCGATGCTTAGGTTAACACCCTCGGAGGCGGAGCGCGCGGGGAGGGCTGGTGCGCACGACTCCTGCGTGCAGGATGCGAACAGTGTGTAAAGCTTCTGGGCGGCCTGCGCCTGCTCTGTGTGCAAGTGCTCGTAGGACGTCGAGGCTCCCGTGAGGGCTAGTGTTGAGGCTAGAAGTAGCATCACGGCGAAGGCCGCCAACATTAGGTCGGTGTACACGATCATAGGATAACAGGCCTCCAGTTCTGCGCGTCTCCAAGATAGTTAAAGAATTGGAGCATCGTCTTAATGATCTGGTGGGTGTAGTTAACACTGAACACGCCCATCGTCACCATGAGTGCGATCGCTAGAACCGCGGCCATGTACTCTAGGAGGCTCGCCAAGAGCACAACGCCTCCTCTACGTTGAATATGTAGACTCCGTCAGCAGTGTAGCGGATGTTAAGGCAGGCCGGGTTTGTGGTGTTGGCGGTGTACACGCTGAATGGGTAGTTCTCGGTGTAGGTTGTGCCGTTCACATGGATTTTTAGCGTTGTTCCCGAAGCCTCTAACCAAGCTGTGCCAGCCGGGGGGGCAACAAGCGTGTTAACCCTTTCAGTCCACGCGTAGCCCACGAAGTCGAAGAAGTACGCTAGCTTCTCTTGACCCACCACCCTTGCTTGAATCTTAAGGAAACCCCCCAGTGCGGCCACGCTACTTGAGACCACGAGTCCACCCACTATTATGAGCAGGAAGAGCACGAGTTGTTCGGATAAGAGTTCTGCTGGCATCGAGTAAATATTCAACTATTTGTTTTACGCTAGTTGACTATCAAGCTGAGGTGAGTTTCGCGATTATAACCGTTGGCTGGCCGGGTAGCAGTGTGGTATTTGTGGATGATCCCAAGCAGGCCGAGGGTGTTAAGGCGGAGGCTGGGGGGGAGGTTTGCTTTGTTGGTGTGAAGAACACCTTAACACTGGATGGCGACATCCTGAGGAGGGCTCGTTTCCCGATGGGTAGACGTGTGGCTGAGTATGCTGTGGGCCCACTCACCGTTAATATCTACGCTGAGCCTTGGCCTAGCTATAGGTGGACTCCAAGCGTGGACACATCACGCATAAATAGTGTGTGCTCGAAGCTGACTCAACTCAAAGTTAGGGTGGGTGGCCCCGCGAACCTCTTTCGCCAAATATTTGATGAGCTAAACACGCGGGCGCTGAAGATGCTCGCCGAGGCTGGAGTGGACAAATGGGTTGAGGAGACCGCTACACTATGCGCGCTCTCAGCGCTCGGCTTAACACCCATAGCCCCCCTACTCCTAGATGAGGGGGTAGAGGAGGTTTACCTAGATAGGCCTGGAGCGCTATGTTACCTTGACCAAACGCGTTACGGTAGACTCTGGTACCCCTACGTTGTCGGCAGATACACCCTCCAGAGGCTTGGATTATACACCGAGCTATCGGTGAGCGGGGCACTCAGCTACGCATCCAACAGTGTTAAGGGGTATATTCAGACGGGTAAACTGAGTCTACGTGTCAGCGTGGACTCAGAGCCGCTCGCCGCCGACGGCGGCAGCTGTGTTATAAGGAAGCTATACCACTCAAAGTGGACGCTGGACCAGCTAATACGTAACGGCACCCTGAGCGCTGAGGTGGCCGCGCTGCTTGTGGGCGCCGTGAGGAGGGGCTACTCACTACTCGTATGCGGCCTGCCTAGGAGCGGTAAGACAACACTGTGTAACGCCATACTCGAGCACCTCCCAGCTGAGTGGAGGAAGCTTTACATAGAGGACGTGCTTGAGACAGAGTCACCCAGCGCGGAGGATAGAGTTGTGCGCTACTCTACAGACTCGGGTTTCAACACCGATAAACTACTCGAAGTCACAAAGAGCCTGCACAGGTCGCCTGACCTAGTCTTCGTGGGCGAGCTTCAAACAAAACAGCAGACACTTGCAGCCGCCATGCTTATGGCGGTGGGTATCCCCTGCATACAGACCGTTCACGCGACCAGCCTAGAGGGGTTACTGAATAGGTGGAGGAACATCTACGGTATGAGACTCGACATTAGGTCGTCGCTATTAGCTGTCTTCATAGATCACCGTGAGGGCCACAGGGTTGTGCGAAAAGTTGTCTACACCAGGTTCTCCGAGAACTCCGGCATGGAGTCCTTGACCATATACTCGGATGGAGCAATCGATCGGCTGAGGTTGGCTGAGGGGGGCCTTGAAGGAGCGTACATAGAGGGGGTCAGGGCTCTTGGACTCACTGAGTTACCATCTTAGACGCATCCTGCAACCCCTAGTGGCTACAATGGGTCTAGGCCTGTACGCGTTAAACCCTGAGCTCGGCCTCCTTATAATGTGCGCTTCTGTTCTATTTGAGGTGGACTCGGAGCGTACAGTGTACCACTCAGTGCTCGCTTCAAGGCTGCGGGGCGCGCTCGTAAAGATGGGTGTGAACAGGCCAACCGCCACCGTGATATGTGAGGGGTTGTTCGACCCGAAGAGTGGAAGCGGGGCTGCTTATCTGTCTAGCGGAGACTATAAGATTAGGGCGAAAAGCGAATACGCCTCCAAGATGCTCATTCTTGAAAACGTCGTGCTCCTCATCTCAGGACTCTCAACCGTCGGGCTACTCACATGCTACATCATCACCTATATTTACGGTGGTTCGAGGCTTGCTACCGCACTCTTCGGGGTGGTTCCCTACACTGTGTTTATTGCAAGGTTCTTCGTGTTGCAGAGGACGGGCAGATTCATGCATAGCAGGTTGGCGGAGGTGTTCAGCATAGCACTCATCGCACTCTTCTTAGCCACAAACAGGGAGCACATCGCACTCATACCCTTACTTAGCTTCGGTCTGGGCTCAATCTACACACTATATACCCGTGAAATTAGGAGGAGAGGGGCCGAGAGAAGGGAGAAGGCATTCTTTGTAGCGCTCATGAAGGCGCTTGGCAGCCAAGGCTTAGCCGCCAAGGCTAAAGTTGTGCGACTCGCATCCGAATTCGGCTCACTCAGAGTCGCTGACCTCAGCTATAACCCAAGCGTCCCAAGCATACTCGAACACCTCTCAACCAAGATGGTGAGGAGTGACCACCGCGTGATCCTAGGAGTATTCGGCAAGGCTCTCTCCGCACTGGGCTACAGGTCATCCTGGTTTAGGACTTCGTGGTCGCTACTCAGAGTGTCGGAGCGATTAGAGTCAGAGCTCAGCCAGCAACTCGCTAAAAACGTGCTCGTCGCATCCGTTATGTTCTCCGTGAGCGCTCTGAGCATAACCCTGCTAACGGGTACAGCCTTCTTCAAGTTCTCTTCAGGCTCACTGTTAGGGGTGCTGCCCACACTCTCCTTGGATGTAGGCTACCTAGGATTCTCCTACATCTATAAATCGGAGACACTCTACGAGGTATTACTCCTAACACTGCTCGTAGGCGAACTCGCGCTCAGGTACGCCATCTAGCTATTAGTGTCTAATCAAAGGTGTATATTGGTGGAAAACTTGCTTGGCGTACTAAAATTCATCGTGAAACTCCTAATGGATAAGAGGGGTTCACCCCTACTCGAAGAGGGCTTACTCGTGGGCTTGGCGCTGGTGCTCTTCGCGGTTCTGGTGTCCGCCTTCTTAGGAATATTCAACTGGTTCCAGTCGGCCACACAGCCCCTGAGCGGGCTCGGAGGGGGGCTTTCCACACTCTTCCAGTCAATCATGCAGGGCTACCTTAAACTCTTCAAGTTCCTAACGGGTCAGTGAGATGCTCGAGCTCCCACTCAGAGGGCCGAGGGTAAGGGTTCTACGCGAAGGCGTCAGGTGGTTTGGTTACACACTCGTGGAAGTCAAACCGAAGGAGGGAGTCAGCGCCGACGCTGCAATCTTCCAGAGGTTTGTTGAGGGGATGCGTAGCGCGGGGGTAAACTACGCGTTCCTCGTTGTTGGCAGACACGAGCTACTTCCTCTAAGCCCACCGAGGAGGGGGGGCTTCCTACTCGTCTACTCTCGGGGGTTCGGTAAAAGGAAGGTGGTTGAAGACGTTAAACGCTCCTTCCGACAGGCCAAGTCCCTCGCCGAGGTGGCTGGGTTAGACGTTAACCCCGAAGGTGCCGGCGCTCACGACGGGGAGGCGTGGCTTCTACAGGCGGTTTTCAGGAACATGTTGGAGGCCCCCATGGGTGTGGGTGAGGAGCCAGTGTTGGAGGCTCTTAGACTGGGGCGCCTAGTGGATGGGGGAGAGTTCAAACTCAGGGTGGACGACGTCTACAAACATGTGGTGGTTTTGGGTGAAACCGGCTCTGGTAAGTCCAGTTTCGTGGCGAAACTCCTCTCAGCTGTGGGGGAGCGTGGAACTCACTTCTTAGTGTTCGATTGGCACGGCGAGTACTCAGCCCTGCTCAGGGACAGCTCCACACTTGTGATAGCCCCAGACCAAGACCTTGGGTTCGATATCTTCGACTACCCCAGAGCCGTCGACCCCTTCGTGCATATCGATGTGCTCATGGATATATTCACCGATAGCTTCGACCTGAGCGTTTCACAGCAGTTCATCCTGAGAAGCGCGTTGCGCAGGGTTTTCACAGATAAGGGGCACGGTATGAGTGAAGATGCGAAGCCGGTTACGGTGGAGGACGTGATAACGTCGGTCAACGATCTTAGAACATACTCGGGGTGGGAGCAGGAGTCAAAGCTCGCCGTGCTGCGAAGGATATCCAAGTTAGCGGACACGGGTCTTAGCAGGATGCTTAACGCCAACCAGAAGATAGGGTTCAACGACCTGCTCAGTGAGAATGTGATAGTTGACATAGGGCAGGTGACCGATAACTACTCTAAGATATTCGTGGTGGAGGCTATACTAAAGCTCCTCTATGACTACAAGGTGTCCAGGAAGCTTGTGGAGCCCCATGTGATAGTGGCTGAGGAGGCGCGTAATATCGTGCCCTACAGGAGAGCGGAGGAGCCGCCGAGTATAATGGAGAGGTTGGTGGAGGAGATGAGGAAGTTCGGGGAGGGTATGGTTATGGTCAACCAGCTACCCTCAACCCTCTCCCAAGAGGTGCTCACAGCGGCTGGGACAATTGTTGTCTTCAGACTCAAGGGTGGAGGTGAATACGACATACTAAGTAAGAGGTGTGGTATAGGCGTCGACGTGTGTCAGAGGTTGGCTGACCTCCCAGTTGGGCGGGGTGTCTGCCGTCACCCCAACAGTAAGACCGAGTTCTTCGAGTTTTAGGGCTGGGGGCTTAGCTCTTATTATCCGCCCACGATAAATACGATTGATTCGTTTTGGCGAAGCTTATAACGAGTCAGGCTTGCTTTGACCCCGAGGATGCTGAGTGGTTAAGGTGCACGGTTGTAGCCGACGTGTACTCTAAGTTTTTGGCGGCTGAGTGGGTGGGTGAGGGGGTGGTGTCAGTCGCAGGGCTTGAAGCCTACGCTTCGCGAACCCTACATGAAGCAAAGGTGAGGGGAGTGGAGGCCAGGGTTCAATTGGCCTCGAAGAGGCGCACATTCGGCGCGCTAATGGAACAGCTACACATTTCGCCAAAAATTTTGGGTGACACATCGGACCCCAGACACGCGGACACACTCAAATCTGTATTCACACGACTCGCAGAGTTGGGTGTTATAGCCAAACTTAAGGTGGAGCAGGCGGTGTGCGAAGACGACGGTGAACTATTCGATAATGTTGTGGGCAAGTGCGGTGCCTGTGGCTCGAGTGTTAAGGGGCTGGGCTGCTGCACGTCTTGCGGCGCCACCCTGACCCCCAGCATGCTCAGGGAGGCTAGATGTGAGGTGTGTGACGCCCCAATTAGTGTTAAGAGAGGGGAGGAGTGGGCCTACGGGCTGAAGACACAGGGAGAAGCCAGTAGGGTGAATGTGCCAATAGTGAGCGAATTGGGTTGGGGTATACCCATTCCTGGCGATAATGGTAAAACCTTTGCCCCTTGGTTTAGCGCACTCACCGCCGCCATGAGCTTCGCTGGGAGGGGAGGGCAGGTGGGGGGTGATGTGCGCGCGGAGGGTGTGCACTTCGT
>CADDZQ010000033.1 GCA_902812505.1 archaeon | reverse complement strand
AAAGGCCGGGATGGGTTGATGTGGTTTTCATAGGCCACGCTGAACTAGATTTTCCTCCACTAGTAAATAGCATTGTGTCGGGTAAAGATGTGCCCCGAGTGGTCTTGGGGAGGAACCCGAGGAGCGCCAACGAGATACCGCTCATAGTGAACCCCGCACGCTTCGGTGAGGTTCAGGTTACACGTGGCTGCCCGCGTGGGTGCCAGTTCTGCTCGATAACGCCCGACTCATTCATCACTATACCTGTGGAGACAGTGCTCAAAGAGGTTGATGTTAACCTAAGAGCCGGTCAGACTAGGGTTGACCTCGTAACTGACGATATACTTCTCTATGGAGCCCAGCGTCTGAGGGTGAACCATGACGCTGTGGCCAAGCTTTTTAGCGAGGTGAAAAAGAGAGGGGTAGAGTCCATAGGCTTCCCCCATATTTCCGCTCCAGCCGTAAAGGAAAGCCCGAAAACTGTTAGGACCATGTCCGAGATAGCGGGCTACAGCCACGACAGAGCCAACGCCCCTGTGGTCGGCCTTGAGACGGGTAGCCTAAAGATCTTCAATAAATACATGAGGGCCAAATCTTTCCCGTGGGAGCCAGCCCAGTGGAAGGATGTTGTGCTCGATGCCACTGCGATCATGAATGAGAGCCACATATATCCGTGTTACACCATGACCATAGGCTACCCAGAGGAGACCGATGATGACGTGCAGGCATCGATGAACCTCGTGCAATCAATAATAGACCATGACTACACGGCGTGGATATTTCCACTACCAGTCATACCCATGGGTACAAGTAGAATAAGGGACAACCCAATGCCCGCATTGGAGCGACTGCCATCAGCATACTGGGACCTACTCTACATGAGCTGGAAGTACGACCTGAAGGTCACCCGTAGCCTTGTGCCAACGCTCACATGGGGGATGCAGAACCGATTTGTGCGCTGGGTTGTCCAAAAAATGATAGACAAACTATTCAACCAGATAGAGTGGGTCTTCCGGGAACTCAAACAAACCAAGGGTCGCTCATCCCTCAAATACAAGGATCTAAACCTCAACACAACCGTGGGCGTGATAAAATCCATCTACTGGTTGTTACGAGTAGCATTTAAACCCTAATATCTCTGCTTTCTAATAAGTCTATAAGAACCAACGTTATTGTCAAAAATTCAAATAAATAGAGCGCTTAAAAGTCATAAGATTTAAAAACCACATATCGAACCAATAGTGTATGCACACCCTTAAAAGCAAGTCAGGTATAAGCAGGGGTGCGACAGCCGGCATAGTAATCGTTGTGATAGCAATCATAGTGCTGGCAGCGGTGCTTCTAACGAGGTCGACGACCACCCCTAAACCCATCTCGAGTAGCTCAACGAGCACGAGTTCGAGCAGCACTTCAAGCAGTACTTCTTCGTCTACCACAAGCTCCACAACAACGTCAACTACTACGTCAACGACCACAACAACCGTGTTCACATTGGCACCCAAAAACCAGTCCGTGCTTGTGGATGACGCGCAGACCTCTACACCAGATGCACTTGATCCTGCGTACGGTTTCTACACATTTGATCAGCCAGTGTTCACCAACGTGTTCCAACAGCTCGTTGAGTTCAACGGCTCCAATTATCTAGAAGTTGTACCAGCCCTAGCCTCCAACTACACTATTGAGAACAACTATCAGACATACGTGTTCCAGATCAGACCAGGTGTCACCTTCAGTAATGGTGACTCCCTCAATGCCTACGACGTGTGGTTCAGCTTTGTGCGTGAGGTTTACCTCGGCCAAGCGGTGGGTATATCCAACTATCAGGACCTGACAGTCAACCTCTCAGAGCTCTCTGCAACTGGACTCATCTTACCTTGGGGAATCAGGCACGCTGTCCAGTACGCCTTCGGTTTGAGCTCTCTTCCAACACCCAATCAGACAACCGCCATACTCAACCAAGTGCTTAGTAACTTTAACCCCAATAACGCCACAATACAGAAACTCATGTCCTACCCACACCAGGCATACGTGGTCACAGGCCCAATGACGTTCGAAGCCAATCTACTTTCACCTTATAAATTGTTCCTCCAAGACATTGCTGCGTGGTGGGGTGCCATCGTGGACCCAGCCTACGTGGACGCCCACGGCGGAGTGCAGTACGGTCAGACGAACAGCTACTTTAACGCGAACGGAGGCCCAGGCACGGGGCCCTATGAGATAGTCTCTGTGAGGCCGGGTTATTCGACTGTTGTTTTGAAAGCCAACCCCAACTACTGGGGTGCTAAGTTGAGCGGTCTGCCACCCATACTTCAGCCAGCCAAGATACCAGTGATAATCATAAACTACGGTCTCCCCCACAACGATAGGGTGGAGGACTTTGCTACAAACAATGCCCAGATATCCTATGTGAGTATACCCTTCTTAGGGCAAATGTACTCGGCTTACCAATACAAGCAGTACTACTCATTCAACCAGATATTCCTTAACCTAGGATTCTACCCAGCCTTCTTCTACATATCCATGAACACTCAGAAGTTCCCCACGAATAACAATGATTTCAGGCTGGCAATAGTTCACGCCATAAACTACACGCAGATCTTGGATAAACTGTTCACCTACAATGGGCAGCTTTTAGGCCAAATGTATGTTGGACCGATCACGCCCCAATTCCCAGAGTACTATAATCCCGGTAACCTACCCATATACCAGTATAGTATCAACTTGGCCGCTACCTATCTGAACAAGAGCCTGTATCAGCTCGGCTACTATGTGGTTATGCCTAACGGCACGGTTCTTGGAAACCAGAGCGACCCACAGTTCCCAACACAGACGATAACGTACATCACACCTCTTACGCCATTCGAGCAGGAGGAGTTGGAGTTGATTCAAGCGGACCTCTCCCAAATAGGCCTCTCAATAGCTCTGCAGGGTGTAACCCCCAGTGTCACTTCGACTTGGGTTACACCTCAGGAGACACCAACCATGGTTGACTTGGGGTGGATACCAGACTGGCCCGACCCACTCTTCCAGCAACTAGCGCCAGCTGTGACCACCACCAGTTATCTTCCGGCGTGGATGAATGTGTCCAAAATCAACCAGATAGTCACACAGTTACCCTTCGAGACAAACACAACTGAGCAGCTCCAACAGCTCACCTACGTGTACAACTTCACTTACTGGTATGCGCCCTACGCGTGGCTACCCAATGCAGCAACCTACTTCTTTGTGCAGCCCTACCTCAAAGGCTTCGTCTACAACACATTCGCGGGCTACTGGTACAACACAATGTACTACTCCACAACGAGCTGAGGTCCCTCAACACTATCCCTTTTTTCGTTGAAGGCTGTGTTTCTTGTAAGGATAAGTTTTAATTCTTGGATGTGTGTTAGGTGTACTCAATATGCAGACGAGTACGCTCATTTACCTTGTGAGAAGGGTTATAAACGCTGTTGTAACGCTTCTCCTACTTATCTTCATCATATTCGTGCTTGTGCACACCATTGCGCCCACACCGGTGGCGCTCGCCAGAATATACTGTGGGAGCCCCCACTGCCCACCAGCCGAGTTGCAGGTGATAATCCAGCAGTACGGCCTCAGTCTGCCCCTACCCGTACAGTTCGCCCACTACGTGGTCAACATATTTCACGGCAACTTTGGCATAGACACCCTATATAAGGTGCCTGAGCTCCAAGTTATAGGCCAGCTTTTACCCATAACCTTAGAGCTTGTTATCACGGGTCTCATATTTGCGGTGATAATTGGGCTATTCACTGGTAGCATTGCTGCCGCTAACAGGAATAACCCAATTGACTATAGTATTAAGGCTGTTTACTTGGTGACTTGGTCTGCTCCAGTTTTTTTGGTGGGTTTTATCCTGCAGCTCTTCTTAGCGTACGAGCTAAAGCTGTTGCCTCCGAGCGGCTTAGCTAACCCCACTCTTGGTAATCCCCCACCCGTTACTGGCTACCCCTACTTATCCGCGGTGCCTCAACCCCTGCAGGGTTGGCTTTCGGGTTTGGTTAGGGCTATTACCAGTCCACCACTCATCGACGCGGCGGTTGAGGGTGATTGGAGGTTCTTTGTGAGCGGAGTTCATCACCTTGTACTTCCAGCTTTGGCAATCGCGGTAACGAGCTTCGGCGTTGTGACAAGGCTCACACGTGCGAGTATGATTGACGCACTCGACAGGGACTATGTTAAGCTCTCATTCATGAAGGGTTTGAGTAAGAACAGAGTTGTCTATGGTACGGCGTTCAGGAATGCGGTAATACCCATTATAACCCTCATCGCTCTCCTCTTCGGGTTCTCCACCGCTGGTGCGGTTGTAATTGAGGACATATTCCAGTATCACGGCATGGGTTACTTCACGGTTCAGGCGATTTACAACCTTGACTACATAGCGATACTCGCGATAACAATCATAGTTGGCATCAGCGTAATAGCGGCCAACCTAGTAGCCGACCTGCTGTATGGTTGGGCTGACCCACGCGTCAGGCTGGAGTGATTTGAGATGGGTGTTAAAGAGATAGTTAAAAAGTTCCTTGGCTACAGGGGTACAATACCCACAGCCACAGTAGTCAAGGAGGGTGAAGAGGAGAGGAGGCTAAGTGGTTATAGGTTTTATTTGGATTATCTGATAAAGGATAAGGTGGCGGCTGTCGCTCTCGCCATTATAACTCTCTTTACCGCTTGGTCGGTTGTCGAGGGCACACTGCAGTATGTTGGCTACGCGACTAGGCACAGAGCACTCGGTTGGGCTCTATTACCATCTAACCCAATCGCCCTCAACTTCGCAGCTTCACTTCACCCCCCAAGTCTAAGTCACTTTCCCGTATATATTTTCGGCACTAACTTCTCGGGTGAAAGCATTCTCTCGAGGCTTCTCTACGCAGCCCCAAAGGATGCGCTTGCGGCCTACCTTGTGGTGTTCTCGGGTATCATCATAGGGATGCTGGTCGGTACCTTCGCTGGATACTTTGGCGGCTGGGCTGACGAGGTCCTAATGAGGGTGACGGATGCATTCCTCGCTCTTCCAGGCTTGGTTTTAGCCATAGCTTTAAGCGTTCTACTTGGCTCTGGCTACAACTCTGTACTGATTTCGCTCATACTTATCTGGTGGCCCACTTACGCTAGGTTCTTCAGAGCCCAAGCGCTGTCGCTAAAGTCAAGGGGGTTCGTCGAGGCCTCTAAGCTCAGCGGTCAGAACTCGCTTATGATTATCCTAAGACACATATTCCCCAATTCAGTGGACCCTGTGATCGCGTACGCGGCGCTGGACTTCGGAAACGTTATACTCACGTATTCAACACTTGCATTCCTTGGGATAGGTATTCAGCCGCCCTACCCAGAGTGGGGCTCCATGTCTTCTAATGGACTACCATACTTCCCACAGAACTGGTGGTGGTCCATAATACCCGGGTTGGTTATCATGACTGTTGTGGTGTGCTTTACCCTGATAGGCGACAGGATGCAGGACCTTATTGGTGGGAGGCTAACGTATTGAGTGTTCTCGAAGTCAGGGACCTAGTGGTGGAGTACTCCACGGTGTACGGTGTGCTCAGAGCCATCAACCACCTGAGCTTCGAGGTGGGTGAGGCTGAGAGTTTGGGTGTGGTGGGTGAGTCGGGTTCGGGTAAGTCCACCCTCGGCCTATCGGTTGTGAGGCTCCTCCCACCCAACGCCCGCTACGCGGGTGGGAGCATCGTCCTCGATGGCCAGGAGGTGACGCGTATGAGTAACTCTGAGGCGAGGAGGATACGTGGAACCACGGCGTTCATGATTTTCCAGGACCCACTCAACAGCCTCAACCCCGTGAAGAAGGTGAGCACCCAGCTTCTCGAGGCTGTGGAGATGAGGTGTAAGAAGCTTGGGGAGACCTATGATGTTGAGAAGGCGACGAGGGAGGTTGTTGAGAAGATACGCGATGTGAGGATACCCGACCCCGAGCTTATATTGGAGAGGTACCCCCACCAGCTCTCGGGTGGGCAGATCCAGCGGGTGATAATAGCCATGGCCCTACTCATGCGCCCCAAGCTCCTCATCGCGGATGAGCCCACCTCCGCGCTCGACGTCACCATTCAGGCGCAGGTGCTCAAACTCATGAACGACCTCAAAAAGGAGTATGGGATGAGTATCATGCTCATCACCCACGACATAAGCGTCGCCTACAATATATCCGACAGGATCATGGTGATGTACGCGGGCGAACTCGTCGAGCTAGGCTCAGCGGATGGGGTGATCAGGAGCCCCATGCACCCATACGCCAAGGCGCTCATCGCGAGTATCCCACGCGGCGTGATGCGCGACGCACCCCTCGAGCCAATCAGGGGCTCACCACCCAACATGATTCACCCACCGAGTGGGTGCCGCTTCCATCCGCGCTGTCCGTTTGTTATGGATGTGTGTAGGAGGGAGGAGCCACGCGAGGTGGGGCAGGATGGGCGGGTTGTGAGGTGTTTTCTCTATGGATGAACCCATAGTGCGCGCACTCAAACTCAGAAAGTACTTCTTAGCCACCAAGCACGGCATACTGGAGGCGCTCTTCAGGCGTAAGCCACTCTACGTGCACGCCGTGGACGACGTGGACCTAGAGATTAGGCGTGGTGAGATACTCGCCCTCGTGGGTGAGTCGGGTTCGGGTAAGACAACCATAGGCAGGATACTCGCCACACTCGAGAAGCCAACTGGGGGTGAACTCTACTTTGAAGGTGAGCGTGTGACACCCTCCAATGTGAAGCAGGTTAGGAAGAAGATACAGATGGTGTTCCAGAACCCAATGGAGAGCCTTGACCCCAGGATGAGTGTGCGCCAAGTCGTGGAGGAGCCGCTTCGCACACTGGGTCTGAGCGGTGATGAGAGGCGTAGGAGGGTTGAGGATGCGCTCACAGCGGTGGGCTTGGAGCCATCTATCTTTAACCACAGGCGCCCCCGCGACCTCTCAGGCGGCCAGAGGCAACGTGTGGCCGTGGCGCGCGCCATAGTCTCCAACCCCAAGTTCATCGTACTCGACGAGCCCACCTCCGCGCTCGACGCCTCCGTTCAGGCGCAGGTGCTCAACCTACTCGTAGAGCTACACCGCACCCACGGCTTCACCTACCTCTTCATAACACACAACATATCGGTTGCGAGGTATATTGCTGATAGGGTGGCGGTGATGTATGCGGGTAAGATCGTGGAGAGTGGTGATGTTAGGAGTGTTATGAGTGAGCCCAGGCACCCCTACAGCCAGGCGCTGCTCAAGAGTGTTCCCACAGTGGAGAGGAGGGGTCTTGAACCACCCACGGGTGAGGTGCCAAGCCTGATAGCCCCACCGAGTGGGTGCCGCTTCCATCCGAGGTGCCCGTTTGTTATGGATGTGTGTAGGAGGGAGGAGCCCGCGCTTCTTGCGGCGGATGGTGTGAGTGTAGCGTGCTGGCTTTACGGTGCTAAGAGAGTTGAGTCGGACGCTTAGACCCGTGTTCAGAAAGACGTTTGTGAAGGGTGCGATAGCCCTCGCCCTCTTCTCCCTACTATTAGAAGTGAACGCCTCAAACCTGGTGAACTACTTGATATTCTTGGCTGTCTCCCTTGCGCTCATAGCTGGATACGCTGGCTACAAGCACGCCACAGTGTACACCATAGATGAAGAAGGAATAACACTGCAACCACCTCTACACAGGCCGCCTAAGAGGGTTGAATTCTCTAATGTGCTGGATATAAGCGTATCACAGGGATTCCTCGCGAAGCGTTTCGGCTGCGGCTCCGTATACCTCGTGCTAAAGAAGGGTAGGGGAGGCTACGCTCTCCTAGGGGGTGGATTCGCCGAAGCCCTACGCGATATCCCCCAACCCGAACAGGTGCGTGAACACATATCCGAAATGCTTGGCGCATACAGATGAATTTGCGAATCACTCCAATGATTCTTTAGATTGGGCCCGCCAATTCGTATTAAGTGATGTTACCATCATAACGGTGCCACTGTGATGCTGGCGTCGGCATCTATGGAGTTTCCGACTAAGACTCGACGGATACTGTAATCCTAGCGTAGCCTGACGACTAAATTTCATAGCGTCCGGCTCGAATCACTCAAATCGAAGCTTTTAGACACCATCACAAGTAAATGTAGCGCTCCTTTTTTAAATCTAATAAAGAGTAACATTTATATTATACCATGTGTGGGTGCGAACAATGCGCACCGTAAGCCGGAGGGGTATCAGTAGGGGTGCAACTATAGCAATCGTGGTTGTTATTGTTATAATAATAGTTTTGGCCTCTGTGCTCGCTACAAAAAGGCCTCCGCCAGCTGTGAGTAGCTCCACGATAACCACTCCAACGAGTGCATCCGCTACGAGTAGCACTTCAACCTCGACTTCAAGCACAAGCTCAACCACCACTACTACAACCCTCGTGTTCGGTCCACCCAACGCGAGTCAGCTAATTGATGATGCTGGGTTGGCGTTGATAGGACACGTCATAGCCCCCGACGCACTTGATCCAGCCACTGGCTTCTACGTACCCGATGGCGCAGTTTTCACCAACGTGTTTCAAAACCTTGTTGAATTCAACGGATCCAACTACCTTCAAGTGGTGCCAGTCATAGCGGAGAACTACACCACCTCTAACTACCAGACGTACGTGTTCCAGGTAAGGCCCAACCTAACGTTTAGCAATGGGGACCCGCTAAACGCTTACGATGTGTGGTTCAGCCTTGTGCGCGAGGACTACATGGGTCAGAGTGTGGGGCTCGCCAACTACGGTATGCTAACAATAAACCTGACAGAGTACTCACAGACGGGGTACGCTTTCCCTTGGGGTATCAGGCACGCAATAGAGGCGGTAACGGGTCTTCCAGCGGTGACCAACACCTCAATAGCGGTGCATGTGCTCAATAATATACTGAGTAACTTTAACCCCAACAACCAGACCATAAGGGAGATCATGTCCTACCCCAACCAGGCGTACGTGGCGTCTGGTCCCCTTAGCTTCACAGTCAACCTCCTGAATCCCTACCGAGACTTCCCGCTTGTACTTGCAGGCTGGTGGGGTGCCATTGTGGACCCAGCCTTCGTGGACGCCCACGGCGGTGTCCAAGCCAACACCCAGAATAGCTACTTTAATTCGAACGGTGGTATAGGCTCGGGACCATACATGATTAAGTCGGTGAGTGTGGGGTTCACCCAAGTTGTGCTTGCGGCCAACCCCAACTACTGGGCTCTCAAGCAGAGTGGTATACCCGCGGTGGCTCAGCCTCCGCACATAAGGGTGGTTGTGATAAACTATGGGTTATCGCACAACCAGCGTGTTGAGGACTTCGCCACAAACCGCGCCCAGATATCCTTTGTGAGTATCTCCTCCTTCAACCAGTTCTATGATGCATACCAGTACAGGCGTTACTTTAGCTTTAACCAGATATTCTATAACGCGGGCTTCCAGCCCGGTGTGGTCTACCTCGCCATGAACACCCAGATGCCTCCTACCAACAATAATGATTTCAGGTTGGCGATCGTGCACGCCATAAACTACACCCAGATACTGGACGACCTCTATACCTTTAACGGCACGCTCTTAGGGCAGATGTACCTCGGCCCGGTCTCACCACAGTTCCCAGAGTTCTATAACCCAGGCAACCTACCACTCTACACGTTTAACCTCACACTCGCCGAGATGTATCTGAATGAGAGTGGGTGGCAGGCCGGTTTCCACGTTGTGCTTCCCAATGGCAGTGTTCTGGGTAACCCCAACGCGCCACAGCTTCAGCCGATGTCCATATGGTACCTAGCCCCACTCAGCAGCTTCGACCAGGGGAAGCTGGAGATAATCCAGCATGACTTGGAGCTCATAGGCCTCTCAGTGTCGCTTGAGGGGGCAACCGCTGCAACCTTCGCAAGCTGGACCACGCCTCAGAGCACACCCAACCTCGTGTTGCTCGACTGGTTCCCCGACTGGGCAGACCCAATATTCCAGCAGATTTTCCCTGAGGTAACAACCTTCGCTTTCCTGCCTGCGTGGATGAATCTCTCAAAGGTCAACCAACTCCTCCAGGTGGCGCCCTTCATAACCAACCTAACAGAGCAGGTGCAAATGGTTAAGGAGATATACAATATAACCTATTGGTATGCGCCTTATGCGTGGCTGCCTAACGCGGCGTTCTACTACTTTGTGCAGCCCTACCTCAAAGGCTTCGTGTACAACGAGTTCTCAGGCTACTACTATAACATGATGTACTACGAGCCCGTGAACATCACAACCTAACACTTTCTCTCACACGCTATTAATCCACCATAAATAAGTGAGGTTTACACGCTAACCTTTTGGTTATAAACTTTCCAAAGCCCCCGCCTTAAACGGTAGACCCAAAATCACCTCCTTAAAAATAAATCTATGTTATTGATAAGCGTCTCCTCCGGTGTAATTAGATAATTTTCTAAGCTGAACATATCATCAGGGAACAGGCGGATGAGCAAAGACCTGAACTCCCTTCCTAGGCGTGATTATCACGACTGCCTCACCGACCCTAGGCATGGAGAGGAGTGAAGAGGCTGAGCGATTAATTAAAAGTAACTATTAATCAAGCTTAGGCTGGACTCTTTCATGGTAGCTTCAAGCAATACTTCTTTCCAGCTATCCTAGAAACTTGAGTAATAACGAAGCTAAAACGTAACCTATTCCGCCCCCAATGTAGTTAAAACTAATCACCACCGTGGAGATTTCAGGAGATTCGGCTGACGAGACTAACGTGTTTATGAGAGACTCTAGTGGACTATTCGAAACCGCTATGGCGATGAGCGATACAAAGAACATGGTTAGGCTAATGTTTGTCAAAGAAAGGAAAACTAAAGTAGAAACCATTAAAGCGTAAATTATCAATAACCCAGAGACAACCCTTAGTTTTGCAAAGCGTTTAAGTCCTCTTTTACTAATAACGAACTGGATAGCCATATAAATTGTAGTCTCTAACTCTACGCCTATCAGTACCAGAGGGTCGGGTATACCCATCTTAGCGCCTAGTTCAAAGATCATCCCCATCCAGAGGTATAGAAGGAACCAGTTGAAGGCCCCTAGCATCGCAAGAGTCTTAGCTCTTTTTATTAATGATAGTTCTCCAGTGAAGAACTTCGGCTTAATTTCTGTCCTATTTAAGGTAAGCAAAGTACGATAAAAAGAGGAACCCTAAGCCTGTAAGGATAGAGAGTATTATCAAGAAAACTAATTTGTCTTGCGTTAAATATGTAATAATAGGGGCCAAGAAGAACGCTAGGGCCTCTGACCCAGAAATCAGCGAGAAAAACTTTGTCGGGTCTGGTAAGTGCTTAGACCATGTAACTTCCAAACTATATACGTAAATCCCTGTGTACACACTCAATAGGGACGAAACCGATATCCCAATAAGGTAAACGGTAATGTTGTTGAAGATTAATGCCAAAGTAACTGTTAGGAATAAGACCAGTAAGTGAACGAATGGTAACCTTTTGAAAACCCTTTCATCGTGGAGAACTAGCGGTAAAAGTCCACGTGTAACTATTACGATTCCGTAGATTGTGCCGAGGATTGGGACGGTATTTGTATAAGCAAGGAAGTTCGTTGAATATATAGCAAAGGCGCCTATCATAGTGATTAATGTATCTAAATAGACTAAGTATGGAGTCTGATCCCTCATTAATCTTCCCCGGTCATCGCTATTCTCTTAATCGCGTCTAAATACTCCACGTTGTCCTTGAACACGGTGTACAGGGAGTAGAGGACCATGGCCAACACGAAGGTCAGCACGCGGAAGACGAACTTGGTGGAGCTGGTGAAGGGGAGGAAGGACTTGATGTTCCTGTAGGAGGTCTCAATGGGATTCCTCACCTTGTTGTACAACTTCAGCACTTCCCTTTCGGGTAGGTCCAGGTTGGTGGCCCTGGCGAAGTACTTCACTTCCATCTTCCTCCTCTTCTTCATGGCGTACACCAGGAGCCTGAACTTGGCCTGCTCCTCCTCGCTGCTTCTCTTACTTTTCGTGGTGTACTTCCCGTCGAACTCTTCATACACCTTCACGTCCCCTACCGGCACGGCGATCACGTACTTGAACTTGGAGATGAAGTTGAGCACGCCCATCGTGTAGAATCCCGCGTCCAGCGTCATCAACCTCACCTTGAAGCCCATGGCCACCACTTGCTCCACCAGGATCTCCACGATCTTGTCCTTGCTCATCCCGTTCACTAGGGGCACGAAGGCTAGGAGGAGCACGCTCCCCTGGTACTACGTGGTCGCAGTGGCGTAGTTCCACGAGTTTCCCCTCTCGGAGCTCCCTAGCACCTCCACAGGCCTACCGTACCACGTCTTGGTGGTCCAGTCTATGGAGATGTCCACCTCCTTCACTCCCTTGAGCACCTCCAGGGAGATCCTCCTCATTGACGTCAGGAGCTTCTCAGCCGCCTCCATCCCTCGCTCCTCAACGTAGTTCCTCACGGTCTGTAACTACACGTCGTATGCGCCCGACCTGCTCTTCACGGAGTCGTTCCAGAGACAAGCGGAGACCAGCGTCCTCTTCACCTCCTCCGCCTTTCTCCCCTTGAAATCCAACATGGAAAGTAATTCATATCGTGTTTGTTGTAGGCTATTTTGGTGGGGAAGACCCGGTATTATCATCTTGCTTCCTCACGTGATAGTACCGTCTTCCTCACCTTAAATCTTTCTTTAGCTGAGCTCTTCGCACCGTTACAAATTCATTACCCTCTACGAATCGGATATTACCCAACTGGAATTATTTTTCATAAAACAATTTTGGGTCTACCGTTTTAAGGCGGGGATTTCAAAGGTATAAATACGGGCTTGGGAAAGATTCGGTGTGCGTGTGAGGGCTTACCGCTTCAGAGCGTACTCTTCAAAAACCACCGCGAGGGTGTTGACGGCCCAGCTCGAAGTAGCATGCAAGCTCTATAACGCGCTCTTGCACGCGGAGCAGGAAGAGTATGAAAGAAACAGACACAGCATGAGCAAAAACGAGTTGAGACAGCTCGCTTTACACCTAAGAAAGAAAAACCCAGAGTTCCAAATACTGCACTCCCAACTTGCGCAGCAGGTTGCTGACAGGTTCTACCAGACCCGGTAGAGGTTTCTCGAAGGCTTAGCGAATAAGTCCAGGGAGAAGAAGCCTCACAGGTTTCTGTCCCTAGTGTACCCTCAGAGTGGTTAGAGGCTTTCTGATGTTAGGGAGGTTGGTCTTGGGAAGAATAAAAAGAGGAAAGCACGGCTCTACCTGAGCAAAATCGGGTTTTTCACTTTAATCCTCCACAGGGAGCCACCTATGAGCCGCGTGCGCCAGGTGTGCGTGAAGCTTTACCCTTCAGGCAGAATCCACGTAATCTTTTTGGTTGAGGAATCCGGGGTCGAGGAGCATTCATCGGGGGAGCCTGTGAAGGCTGTGGGCGTCGACTTGGGGCTCGCGAGGCTTGCCACACTCTCGGATGGGCGCATCTTGGAGAATCCGAGGCCGCTTGAGCTTTCTCTTGAAGGAATCAGGGTGCTTCAGAGGTCACTGTCGGGGAAGAGGTTCTTTCGAAGAACTGACTCAAAACAAAGATAAGACTCGCTAAGCGGCACGAGCACCTCAAGGATTTTAGGCGCGACCTGTTCTTCAAGCTCGGGGCTCTTCTTGCAGGGGAGTACGACCTCTTAGTGCTAGAGGATTTAAACGTCCAGGGCTTAATCCAGAAGAGCGAAACTGGGAAGAGGAGACTTCGGCTTTACGACTCCTCTTTTTCAGAGCTCAGAGCGGTACTGGAGTGGGAGTTTTTAAAGCGTGGGAAAACTGGTTTTACCTGTTCCCTCTTACAACTCTTCCCGCGAGTGTTTCCTGTGTGGTTGGGTCAACAAGAGTTTAACACTGGAAGACAGGGTGTTCCACTGTGCCCACTGCGGTTTCACCTTGGACCGCGATTTGAACGCTTCTCTTGAAGCGTGCAGGGTGGGTGCCACCCTTCCAGTGTGCCTGTTGAGCTTCGCCCACTACCTCCCCTCTCATCCCTTGGTTTGAGGAGGCATGGTGGGGCTGTGATGCAGGAAGCTCCCGCCTTCAGGCGGGGGTAGCTCACGATCTACTGCCTAATGTGGTGTGCTTTAACAAATCGAAACCGGTTTAGCATCAGCCATCAGTAAACGGATTCCATGCTTGTTTGGTCAACGTATTCTATCTACATCCCCCTTTCAGTGTGAGGGGGGAGCTTGTTCGGTCAACTGCCACGTTCAGAAGTAGGCCTCCGCAGGCTGCTAGGAGTAAGAGGATGACGGTTTGTGGTTCGATTCTCAGGTCCAGTGTTAGGATTAGTAGGTTTACGCTTTGTTGGGGGATGGTTGTGAACCCCTGTGAGCCCACTAGTATGATGCATGTGAGTGCTAGGAAAATCAGGAAGAGCTGTGTTCCGATGTAGCCAAGCCTGTAGACGTCGTACACTAGGTATGCTAGGAGTATTGTGAGCGCGCCGAAAACCGCCACGCTGGGATCAATATAGTAGATTGCTGCAGCCGCAACGAAGCATGTGTAGCCCACTAGCCTTGGGAGTAGTCCGCCCGAATTTTTGGGTTTCCACCAAGCTTTTGGTCTAAGTATTGGTAGTTCCCCCTTGGTCTGGTGCGTTAGCGCCGTTGCTGAGAGGCATATGATTCCAAGGCTTATTAGCGCGGTTATGTTGATAACGTTAACTAGGAAGTCTTGGTTTCCGAGTGCTAGCAGTAGGATGGCTCCCAGTGTGAATACCCATGAGTAGTTGGTGAATGATTTGGGTACATAGCCATCTTCGCACAGCGAGGCCAGGTGTCTTGAGGCGGCTAGGAAGGCTGGGACGAATGTTGTGAAGGTGGCGAGTAGGAAGGCCAGTGCCATGAGTAGCTCGTGTGTTCTCCCCAAGTAGGCTTCGGCTAAGTAGAGTGCGGGTATGGCTGAGGATTCAATCGATGAAAGGCTGGGGTGTGCGCTGAACACTGCCACCGCGTAGAGGATGTTTATCGACGCGGCTATGATTACGCTGAGCACCATTGTGGCCTTCATAGTTGAGGGCTTATCCATGGTGAACCTCGAGGATAAGGCTGAGAGCCCCGGCACACCGCTCCTCTCATAGGTGTACTTTTCTAGGGATTGGATTTCTTGAAAGCCGTAGAAGAGTAGGTAAAGGTAGCCAGTGTCAATTATGAGCGCCCAAACCCAGCTCACCCCGTGAATCGGTGTTATGAGTCCTTGGAGCCGCCAACCCGTGGAGCCCCCTAACGCCAAGCTCTCGTACACCAGGATGCCCACTAGAACTGTGCCAAGCACTACCTGCATTGAACCAGTGAACCTGAGAAGTCGCTTCTCGAAGAGCGCGCTCACAACCGTGTAGAACACGAAGACACCCACGAGGAAGTATGTGAACACAAGGCTCACCAACCCGCCCACGCCCAGTGCCTCAAGGAGACGTGGGAGGTAGTCCACCGTGAATACTACGAGGACAATCTTTGAGTAGGCTGCGAGAGTCACGTTAGCCACCCACATGGACACCCTTGAAACAAAGTACCTCACACTCCTCGAACCATACGCAAGCTTTGTAAAAGACGGTCCACCCACAGCCTCAAGCCCGCGTTTCCTCGCGTTTATATACATGTCCCCGTAAACTTTCGCCATAAGCACTGAGAGCACGGTGGCAATAACTAGGGCGCCAAGGGACACGAACTCGTATTGGATGATATTCTCTGGAATGAGTACGAATAGAGGTGAGCCAAGGGTTGCGCCAACACCTATAGCCAACAGGCTTCCGAAGCCGTACACGGGTTTACCTAGCTCCCTGAAGGGGCTACGGGGGAACCTGAACCTCAGCGCTTGTGGAAGGCTCAGGATAAGTGTGAGGCCGCAGAGGAGCAGGGTTGAGCCCGCTATGACCGCGTAGACACTGTGAGCATCCAGCGGCGGGTGGCCAGCAGCGTACAGCATAACTTGCATCGAGAAGGCTAGCCCATACACTGTTGCACCCACGCCTACAAGTGTGACGAACATCTTCAGAGCTATAATGGTGGAGCGATTCAAACCCATTCACCGCGTAACGTCGGGGAATCACGACGCTAAGCCGCGTCTCCTCGCTTCCTCGGCTGCATCCCTCAAAGTGTAGAGTGCCCCCGCGACTAGTAGTAGCCCTAGAATCACGGCTATAGGCGCATAGATGTGGCTGATCACCGCGCCTAGGAAACCCGTGGTGCCAGTTCCCTCAAAGTAACCGCTAAGTGCTGATGGGCCACCGCTCACTATAGGCGCTAAAACCACTATGCCAGCCACTATGAACATGGCTGAGAGAATGAGTTCCCCGAGCATCCTCAGAGCGCCGGGTCTATTTGAAGTACCTTCACTCACCAACAGTTGAATGAAGCCACGAACATCGTCGTCCGCCGCCCCAATAAGCTTCTCCGAGACCAAGCTTCTCAGCTTCACTTCAGATCGACTTAACAACACGAGTGCCTTAACATCCAGAATCAACCTGTCTACGATCTCAAGTAGCTCACGGTCTCCTGCGTCATCGTGGCTCATGCAAAGTAGAGCACGTCATCATAATCATAAACCTTTTGGTCAATGTAGATGACTGTCCGGATTGGGGAGGGCAGGTGAGGGTGGTACCCAAAGGTGGAAGCTTGTAATACGTACACCAGTGGATCTGACATCCTCGTCACCTTGAAGGGTTGGAGGTTCCCGGTTCGTTGAAGTTCCTCGCGCATGGTTCTCACCCTACCGGGTTCTGATGGGCTGTGTCAGAGGAAGCCCCCGCCACAGAGATATACCCCGCGGCCCGTTTGCTAAACCCATCCACCCACTCTCTCTTCCCCCAC
>CADDZQ010000032.1 GCA_902812505.1 archaeon | reverse complement strand
GTTTCGTAAACCAGTCTATACCTAATCAAGAAGGTCATCTGAAGTCTTTGAAATCCTATAAAACCTGCTTATCTAACCCAACCCATCCACTGCGATTCCCCTTTCATGATAATCATAGTGCTTGGCGACGTGCCTAGCGGCAATACACAGAACTGGATGGTGCACTATGTCCCCCACCAGTTCACCTCTGTAATACACCCTTCTACCATCGTTTAATGAGTTGAGAAACTGCTCTGAGCTTCTCATAACTAGTCAGCTATTGTGTTGAATAAAACTTTTTCTGCAAAAACAGGTTAGGAGCTAAGTGATGCCCTATATTGGGGGGGTTCAAGAATGGTTGATGCAATACTTAATTTTTCGATATTTATTCGGATAAACAGGGAGAAACCTGTCACCTCTGTGACTGCTGCTAATTTAAACCACTTTAAAAGGTTGGATACATTCCCTAGGAAGGGAGCCTCGTCTGATATCGGGGGACATGTTTGTTGGCTTGTTGCCTATTCGCACTATTAATCGTTTATAAAAAGGTTAATAAGTTGCTTATGCAAATACGTGTTTATGCTCGATGTGAGTAGGCGTATAGATGTTGCTAAGTGGAGTAGGCCGCACTGGGCGATATTTGCCTCGACGAGTATCGGCTACCTCATGTGGGGTGTTATAGGCAGTCTCGCGTACCTGTTTTACCCAAGCGTTAACGCGGTGTGGTTCCTGGTGGCCCCTGTTATTGGTCAGCTAGCTGGCGACTTGGGTTTGTCCTACCTCTCTGATAGGAGGCTTGGGAGAAAAGCTGCCTTCTACCTGACAATGATGCTTTACGGTGTTGGCTCACTTATCATAGTGATTACAACCGCGCTAATATCATCTGCCCCGTACTATCCCTACTTGGTTGCCTTCGGCATAGTTTTGGCTGAGATAGGCGTTGAGGGCGAGGTTCCAGTGTCGCTATCCTACCAGGCGGAGACGATGCCCCTCCGTGAACGTGAGAGGATACTTGTGTTGACGCCCAACTTCGATAATGTCGGCGCCGCACTCGCAGCCCTAGTGGGCTTCGTGGTGTACGGCGCGGTGGGTAGCCACTATGTTGAATTGCAGGTGCTTGGTTACTTCGCGTTCGCCCTGACGCTTATAGCATTCGTGATTAGGTATCTGGTGCCCGAGTCGGCTAGGTGGCTTGCACACTCCGGTAGGGTTGAGGAGGCGAAGAAGATTGTGTCTGGACTCGAAGCCTCAGAGCAGGGCGCGTCGAAACCCCTAAACAAGTCTTCTAGCCTGACGGGGCGCTTCCTATTCCTACTATTAATAGGCGTCTCCCAGTATCTGACCTACGGCCTCATGGCCTACGTTGTGGCTGACTACTACTTTTCGGGTAACACCATGAACTTCGTGGTCTTGGTGGCCAACCTCGCCGCTGCCATCACCGGCTTCATAATACCTTTATTTATCACAAAGGTCTCCATGAGGAAGTATGGTTTCGGCGTCTTCGTGGGCGGGGCTCTAAGCATGCTTCCAATACTCTACACACTCAATCTCCTCGGCTCAAGTATGGTGCTCTTCTACTTATTCCTCGCCGTCAACATGGCGTTCAGCGAGATGGCGTGGTCTGTGCGCACAGTGCTCGAACCACTACTCATGCCTACGAAGCATAGGGCTTTCATGGTTGGCCTCATTAGGCTCGGACCAATACTCGGCTTCACCGCATCACTCTACTTAACATCCACGCTGAGTGTGCACCAATTCGTGGAGTACAATTTAGCGCTGTGGTCGGTTGGCGCCCTAGCAACACTCTATTGGCTACTCAGAGGATACGATGTACAGGGTGTAAGCCTAGAAGACACAGCTGGTGAAACCCTGACACTGCAGACCAGTGTTGGCACACCTGAAAAAAGAGAAGCATAGGTATCAGAAACCCAACCGTGGATTGACCCTATGTAGAATTAGTCAACCCAACCCTCCCCTTTTAGTTGAGTATTTTAACCGTATCCTTTTTCTAAGAGTAGTTGCAGTAGACCCGCAGGGTATAGGATGTGCTCTCCCACTGTGAAATCTTTTATGGGTATCCACTTAGCGGTCATCTTCGCTTTGCCTTCAACGAATTCGAGGTAGCCGCGTGGGTAAACGGATTTATCGGTGAACACCCCATCATATACGAAGTCCACCTCGTGTTGCTGTTTACCGTTGTACACGAATATGTTTTCGAGTACCCCTAGAAGCCTTATGTCTTCGGCGAGCATCGATGTCTCCTCGATCAGCTCCCTTCTGAGCGTCTGAACAGAATATTCGCCGAACTCCACCTTACCTCCAAGAGGTCTGTAGAAGCCCTGCTTCTTCACGTAGTCGAATCTCTCGTACACGAGTATTGCTCCTTGATATGAGAACACGCAAAACGTTTTTAGTGTTATCTCACCCTTAGAGTCCGCGTGGGTGAAGTTCAAGTTAGACCACCTTTTCGCCTAGCTGTCTTAGGACTTCCTCAACGCTATCCGTGGGCATGTTGCAACTATAGTTTGAGCAAACATATACGAGCGCCTCCCTCCCAGCACCACCCATATCTTTGGTATACGGGCATAGCTCAGCTATTTCCTTGTCGTGTGGCTCCCTGAGTATAATTACGTGGTTGGGTACGAATCTTCCTCTCAGCTCCTCTAGGAGGCTGTTAGCGGTCTGGGATCTTCGCTCACCCGCTATTACCACTTCGTGTGTTGGGCCGAGTGCGAAGTCGAGTGCGCATAGTAGTTGCGTGAATCCTTCGGGGTTGGCTTCAAGCTGTGCACCGACACTCTCCAAAAGGGCGTACGCCTTCTCTTCATAGGATGTGTTGCCAGTGATCCTCGAAAGCCTGAGTAGGTTGGCTAGCGCCACCGAGTTACCCGAGGGGATGGCTCCATCATAGTACTCCTTGGGTCGAATCAGTGTTTCTTCAGAGTTGTCAGCCGTCATATAGAATCCGCCGTTCGCATCGTCCCAGAAGTGCTTCAGCATGTAATCATTCAGGTTTAAAGCCTGCTTGAGGTGTTCTGTCTTAAGTGTCGCCTGATATAGCTCGATTAACCCCCACACCATGAAGGCGTAATCGTTGAGTAGGCCATCAACGTAGGCTGTACCGCCCGCGTGGGTATGGTAGAGGCCTCCGTCATCAGATTTCATGTTGGTGAGAACGAACCCAGCTGCACGCTCAGCCGCATTCAGGTACTCCCGGGATCCCATGGTTGAGGACCCTTTCGCTAGGGCTGCGATCATATACCCGTTCAAGTCCGCTAAGATCTTCTCATCCCTGTGGGGTCTAACACGCTTACTCCTAGTCTCGAAGAGGGTTCTCCTTATCGATTCCAGTTCAGCTTTCACCCGTGTGGGGTCAACTCCCCTATCTGCTGCGTACTCCTCCACGCTTCTCTCAGCGTGTAGTATATTCATTTTCCCAAGACCCTCCGGGCTCTCTATGTTTCCCTCCTCCCTCACACCATAATACTCCTTCAAGAGTCTAAGCTGGTTCTCAGAGAGTAGGCTGTATAGCTCCCCCCAGCTCCACAGGTAGAACTTACCCTCAACACCCTCACTATCGGCGTCGAGAGCCGTGTAGAACCCCCCAGCATCCGAGCCAAGCTCCCTAAAAGTGAATTCGAATAACTCACGCACCACATCCAGGTAGAAGGTTTCACCTGTTACTTGGAAGGCCTCAGTGTACGCCAGGCAGGCCGCAGCCTGATCGTATAGCATCTTCTCAAAGTGGGGTACCATCCACCTCTGGTCGGTAGAATACCTGTGTAGGCCGAAGCCAACCTGGTCGTATACACCACCATACCTTATACGTTGAAGCGTCCTCTCAACCATGTATAGGGCGCCCCTATCACCATATCTCTTATAGTAGCGTAGGAGGAATGATAGCCTGTGGGTCATGGGGAACTTGGGCTGTAAGCCGAATCCCTCATGGGTTTCATCGAACTCCTCATATAGACGTGTATAAGCACTTTTCAGCACCCGCCCACCCGGAGCAGTCTTCGAGCTGGAGCCAGTGTTGGCTCTGAGGGCCGTGAGTACACTCTGAGATGCTTCAACGATCTCGCTACGCCTACTCAACCACAAATCCTTTATCCTAGGCACCAACTCTGTAAGCCCAGTCATCCCGAACCTACTAGACTTGGGTATATATGTTGCGGCGAAAAACGGCTTCTTGTCGGGGGTCATAATTACGGTGAGAGGCCACCCTCCGCTCCCAGTCATGAGCTGGCACACATTCATATACACCGCATCAATATCAGGCCTCTCCTCCCTGTCAACTTTAATACACACGAACGCATCATTCAACAGCTTAGCCACCTCTGGATCCTCGAATGACTCCTCAGCCATAACGTGGCACCAGTGACAGGTGCTGTAGCCTATCGAAAGGAAGACCGGCTTATCCTCTCTTCTAGCTCTCTCAAACGCCTCCTCGCACCAAGGATACCACTCAACAGGATTATACGCGTGCTGTAGAAGATATGGACTCTTCTCATTAATTAGCCTATTGGGCTTACGCCCACTATTAGCATTCAACACGGGATCAGGTAAAATACGCTAAGCGAGCAAATAAACCCAACCAAATAAGCGTTGAACCAGTAAACGGAACCCGACGATCCCTAACTGTTCAGGCATTAATATATCGTTAGGGGAAACACCAAAAAACTATTAGGTTCGTCACGGCATACTTCAGTGTATGCTTTTGGATATCGCCAGCCTGCTCTCAAGTGTGTCAAGTAGCCTCCAAATGGTTCAGTTTGGGGCTATTGAGCAGGTGGGGGCGATAGTGCTCATAGGTGTGGTGAGTGCGAGGCTTGCTAAGACTTTCCGTATACCCATGCTTATACCCTTGCTAATCACGGGGCTGGTGCTTGGGCCTACTGGGCTTGGCTTTATTCAGCCTGGAAACTTCGGCATATCCCTGACGGGTGTGGCATTCGTCATCATCCCGCTCTACCTTTTCGCTGAAGGTTTGTCTATGGATATCTCAGAGATACGAAGCGTCGGCTTCATAGTTGTCTCCCTTATAACGGTGGGTGTGCTCATCACCGCTATCGGTGTAGCCCTTATCTCCTACTTCTTACTGGGTTTACCGCTCGTGGTGGCAATGCTGCTTGGCTCCATTGTGAGCGCGACAGATCCCTCCGCCGTGATACCACTGCTTGAAGGCGGTAGGATCAGCCGCAGAGTTGCATCCATCGTCAAGGCGGAATCGGCTCTCAACGACCCCACCTCAATAGTTCTCTTTACAGTTACACTTAGCCTTATACAGGGCTCGGGCTCTGTGACGCCCGCCGCCGTGGTGGTGAGCTTCGGGCGTCTCCTGCTTGGAGGCTTGGTGGTCGGGTTGGTCTTCGGCTACACGAGTGTAGCGTTAACCCAGCGCTTCGAGCTCCAAGATCAGCTAGCATACGTGACTGTTATCACCTTTATAGCGGCGTACGTTATGGCTGGATACTTTAACACGAGCAGTGTGGTGGCCTCAGTTGTGGCTGGGTTGGTGATTGGAAGCGAGCTCAACAGGGTTGGCCTCACTCCTCAGAGTCGGCGCAATCTAAACTATTTTTGGGACAACATCAAATTCATAGCGCAGGTTGTGATTTTCCTGCTGTTAGGTCTCTACACAACTAGGGCCGTCTTCGGCTCCTCAGCCCTAGCCGAGGGTTTGATGGTGGCCATACCCTTGATGCTGTTTATCCGACCAGCGGCTGTTTTCGGCTCCGTGTTAAACCGCCTGAACAGGGCTGAGAAGCTGTTTATTTCGTGGATGGGTGTTAGGGGTGCTGTGCCAGCCGCGCTCGCAGCCGCCACCGTGGGTATAGCATCAACTATACCAGGTCTCTACCCTTACGCACAGACACTCTTCTCTGTGGTCTTCTTCACTGTGATCTTCACGATAGGTGTGGTGGCGCTCACGGCTTCCCGGGTAGCTAGCTACTTGGGTGTCGAGGTCGCCGACCGACTGGATGAGTACAGGTCTATCAGGGCGAGGCAACTCGCACTGGTCTCCGCGCTGAGAAGCTTGGAGGATGCGTGGTCAAGGGGGGAGATCTCTGAGGATACGTATAAGAATCTCAAAGAAGAGTACGAGGCCAAGATAAGGGGGATACAGGCAAAGATACAGGAGGTCGAGGACCAGCTTAAACTCAACACCGAGCAGCTCCAAATTATGAGGAAGAAGAGGCAGCTCATAATCGCGCAGATCAACGCCCTCAACGAGTTCAGGAGAACCAACGAGCTCTCGGATAAAGCCTACAGGGAGCTCATGGATGAGCTCATGAACCAGCTAAACGAGGTGGATGACAAGCTAACCAAGCTCATGGTGGGTGAAGCCGAAAGACCCCGCGACACCGCGCAGAGCTAACGCAGGGTTATTAACACCACTAGATGAACAATTAGCCATGGTTGGAAGCGATGATTGAGGTTGACGGCTCAACAATGGAGGGTGGCGGCCAGATACTCAGGACAGCGGTATCCCTCTCAGCCGTGACCCGCACACCCGTACTCGTACACCCCATTAGGGCGAAGAGGAATCCATCAGGGCTGCGGCCGCAGCACTTGGCAGCCATCAGGGCGGCCGCCGAGTTGTGCTCGGCCAGACTTGAGGGTGCGGCTATCGGCTCGGATAGAATAGTGTTCGAGCCCGGGGACACGGTGGGCGGCCGCTACGAGTTCGACGTGGGCACGGCGGGAAGCGTAACCCTAGTGCTCCAGACGTTGCTACCAATAATGCTACACTCTGGAGGAGAGTACACTGTGAGGGTGAGGGGTGGCACCAACGTTATGAACAGCCCAAGCGTGGACTACTTCGAGCACGTATTCCTATACCACCTCACAGCGTTTGGGGCGCGCTGCGCGTTCAGGGTTATCCGTAGAGGATTCTACCCTTCGGGTGGTGGGGAGGTGGAGCTAAGCGTTCAACCGTCAACACTCGGGGAGGTGAACCTGACGGAGAGGGGGGAACCAGTCCAATCATTCGCCGTATCCGGTGCATCTAGGAATCTGCAGCCCGCACGTGTAGCGGAACGCCAACTCCTACACATCGATGTGGATGAGAAGAGGGTTGAATACGTCGACTCACCCTCAACTGGAAGTTACGTCTTTGTGGCCAAGGTGTACTCCAAGACTCGCCACGGGTGTGATGCGGTGGGCAAGCGGGGTGTTAGAGCAGAAGAAGTGGGTAAATCAGCTTGGGAATGCCTCAAACGCCAGCGGGGCGTTCTAGACGAATTCATGAGTGACCAGATAATACCCTACGTAGCACTATTCGGGGGCAGGGCTGTCATCAAGGCCACAACTCACTCGGAAACAAACCTACATGTGTGCTCACTCTTCCCGGTGCACAGAATTACTGTGAGTGAGCTTGGTGGGGGCGAGTTGCTCATAGAGGCGCGCTGACCGCAACCCACATTTTGGCGTGTGACGTGATATGGGTGTGGCTGGATAATGGGCGGCCTCAGAGTGTTCTTCGTAGCTGACCTACACGGCTCCGAGGTCGTGTACGGGAAGGTAGCCAATGCGCCCAAGTTCTATGGTGTGCCAAACGTTGTTGTGGGCGGAGACCTAACCGGTAAGCTACTTGTACCAATCATCCAGAGGGGTGGTGATGAGTACTCGCTTGAGTTTATGGGTGAAAACATCGTGGTTGACTCCGCCAAGCTTGAGGCCTATAAGAGGAGGATTAGGGAGGCTGGCCAATACTTCAGGGTGCTTGGGAGAGACGAGTATGATGAAGTGAAGGAGGACAGGTCTAAGATAAAGGCGTTATTCTTGGAGGAGATGAGTAGAACACTTGAAGCATTCGTGGAGAAGTGTGAGGAGAGGTTCAGACCCCTAGGCGCAAAACTCTACATGATACCAGGAAACGACGACTACGCCGAGGTAGCCCAACTCCTAAACACGCTCGAAAACGACATCCTAACAGTGTTCGATGATAGGGTGGTAGAATTCGAAGGCTACCAGCTAGCAGGCTTCGGATACGCCAACCCAACACCGTGGCACACCCCCCGCGAGCTACCCGAAGCTGAAATATACGGCAGGCTCACAAACACCACCCGCACAGCGGACAGCAACAGGCTCATTATGGTCACACACCCACCCCCATACGGCACACTGCTCGACCAGGCCCCCAAGCTAAAAGACTTCAAACCGGTAATCGTTGGAGGAGAAGTGCTTACAGAGCACGTGGGTAGCACCTCCGTGAGGCGATTCCTAGAGGAAAAGGGACCACTCATCGGCTTACACGGCCACATACACGAATCCCAAGGCGCAGACAAACTCCAACCCACCGATGGCTCCAAAAAGAGGAGCATACCCGTATTCAACCCCGGAAGCGAGTACCACATGGGCGTACTACGAGGAATACTACTAAACATCAAAGACAACGCAAAAATAGATTATATCTTCACACGCGGATAAACAACATAGCCTTAGACTCTGTTTGAAAGAAAACCTAAAAGTCTTTTGAGTGGCACGTTCATAAACTTCGTTTCGCTAAATAAATATGTGCTATTCTATTGGATAACCTAATAGTATTGAGTAAATGTTTCTTACGCTTGGACGACTCATTCCTTAGAATACTTTAGTTATCAGGTAATATTCATGATTCTAAACAAAGAAGTGGATTTGATATTATATGTACGTGTTAACCAAGTTACTGTAGATGATGGTTTCAGTTAATGTTTATGGGTTAAAAACACTTTCTACGTTCGAAATCAGGTGATTGTTGCATCCAAACATGCAGAGTTATCACCAGTACACCGCTTGAAAAATAAATTAAGTGCGCTTGCATGTAATAGAATCTCTCAATACGGATGCCTGAACAACGCTAATGTCATATTAGAGAATAGGAGCCGGGGGCGGGATTCCTTCCTTTAAGTTTATAATCTCAGATAGAATTACTGGTGTATGAGCCTGACGCACAATTAGGACGCGGCGTCGAGATACGCGTATCAGAGGCTTGAGAAGGCGAAAATAGGAGATGATGTTAAGTGGGTGATACGCGACTTTGCGGAGCACATGGCCGCGAGGGGTGTGTCGAAGATGAGGCTAGCTGTACTCATAGAAAAGAGCGTGCTGTCCGCGTAGAACGAGTATTTGTGGCACCTAGGGCAACTGATGAGCCCAGTGTATCTGTTGTGCGCTTCATGTTCCCGCGTGTGTCACTCCTTTACGCGGCGATGTGCCACTCCGGGCGCCACATGCACCGTCACCGTCTCGACGCGCGGCGCCCTGGCGGTGAGAGGGTGCACCTTGCGGTGTCGGCCCCTGCCCGGGTGTAGAAGACTACAACATGAGCCATAAGCAAATGAGGCATCTCAAGATAAAAGGAGTTTCAATTAAGGGCAGAATGGAGGGACTTACTCGGTCATACCGCAACCTATTCACGACGGTTCGCCAATCGCCTTAGACCCCGCTGGTCTACGGAGCGGCCAAACGAAAACTATGGAAAGGGATCGAAGTAAGAAACAGTGCCAAATAGCGTTTATATGGGCGTGCAGACAGAACTAGAATGTGCGATTTTACGTCCCGTTGATCGCGCTGGTTTTGGCTATAGTTCTGGGATTAGCCGTAGCGCACCCACTGCTGACGCAGACAGCCAAAACCAGAGACCATGCGCAGAGCGTCGGTCTTCCTATTTGGACCACTGTGCTCGGCTCGCCACTCACCGGTCCGGGCACGGTTATGGTTCTTCTTCGATCTGGGACGCTCGTGTTGCAGAGCTTCGTGGTAACCAAGCCAACCTACATGGTCACTATGAATTTCGTGCTCGGCCTACCCAACGCTTCTGCTAAAGTTGAGCTCGGGCTGTACGTCAACGGCAGGCTCATGAGTCGGTTCACACAGATATACAGCCTTTCTCCCCCAAGCGAACCGGGGCTACCCGCCCCGAACCTTTCAAACCAGGTGATGGGGATGTTTCTTAACACGACCTTTGCGGCGGACACAGTGGTCACCGCCGCGGTCCTCGTGTTGAATGGAACGGTTATAGTCTATACGGTTCCCCCCACAGGAGGCCTCGGTGGTGCAACCATCACGACCACGTACTCCCTGCCGCTTCAGCTGCCGACATCTGCGGGAACCGCGCCGTGGTCTCTGAGCGGCGTCACGGGTATCGACAACGGGTGATAGTCATCATCCACCGATTTTCTGTTTACGTTTTTCTGATACTGGCGCTCACCGCAGCCCTATCGCTAAAATGTTGTCGGAGCTACCTATATTGGGAACACCTATACAGGAAACGGAAACGTTTGGTATTTTTACCCAAGCACTACAGGCTGCCTTCCCGTAACGGTGAACTCTTGGATCACTGTTACACAAGATTACCAGGTTCAGGACAGTAAGTACGGACCTGGTTCCTATAGCTATCAAGTAAATGTCCAGACTGTTCAGGTCAAGCCGGCCTATCAAGCCGTCTTGCAGGTAAATGATTACATAGCTCAGACGCTGTTCGTTGAGGTTTTGCTTCCTTATCCACCATATTACTACCCGGAAGGGGATTCCATCTCACAATACAACATAGGTCCAAGCAAGAATGGTTATGAGTTCTTAGAAGGCCCCACACTTAATTCTGGGGGCTATACAACATCGTTCAGCTTATACCTCTTGTATAATGGTAACTATGCGGTTCCACCCGTTACCGTGAATCTCAACTCTACTTTCCAGGCTCCCAACGATGTATCAACCCGTTATAGTTGGGGAGGGAGATGGCTCAACAGCCACATTTAGTGCCGGGGCTGGACAACTCTATACAGCACACCCTGATGGCTCGCTCAGCCATACTACCAATCTTTTTGAACGTAGTTCTTCCGCTTGGTCTACTAGTGAAAACTCAAACATAGTTTACGGTTCTGTTCAAACCATACTGGTTGGTAGGCAACTGGAATACCAACAGAACTACACTAACTGGTGAAGGTTTCTTGGTGTCTTACGTAATCTGGGCGCATGGGCTACGGGGCTATACCCTACGTGAAGTGGTATAAGCGTGAGGTGGAGAACATACTCGGCGTTCGCGGTATGCATGTCGAGAAGCCCGCGGAGGACGAGCTCGAAGCACTCCTAGGCCTCAGGGAGGCGAGGGTGCCCCCGGAGGTGCACGCCGGGATCGTTGAGAGCTACGCGCTAGGTATGGGTATGAAGGCTGTGGCGCTGAAATACGGGCTTTCGAGCGCCGCCGTGAAGAGCCCCATCGAGCGACATAACAGCGCGGTGGCCAACGAGGGCAGGTGCAGGACGTGCACTGCTGAGAAGAGTGGGCTCGCCGAGGAGGTCGTCGACGTCCGCAGACGCTGAAACAGTGGGATTCTAACCCTGTAAGGAAGAGAGCCGGGGGTGGGATTCGAACCCACGGTATTAGCGGCTGGCTACGTTGACCACTGCAGGCCGCCGCCTTAGGCCGCTCGGCCACCCCGGCAGCAGATTTTAACGTGTGCATGGAAAGATAAGTTTTTTCATGGCGGCCTATGCTTCCTTATGGTCATGTTGTTCTGGCCGCTTTCTATGTCTCTGAGCTGTCTTTCATCCGCGATTGGCAGATATTTATGGGGATTTGTGTTTATCTGTGCTATTAGTTCGTGGTTGGCTGGTTTCTGTGGTAGGTGTTTCAAGAGGAAGTCTAGTAGTTCGTCTGGTTTGGGTTTTGGGGACCAGAGCCTGCTTTTGATTTCGCTGAATGTTGCGTGTATGGGTTTACCCTTTCTGATGCTCTGGGGGGCGCAGTGGGATGGGAGCACCACTGCCTCACCTGAGATGTTTTCGAATAACCAGTCGTATAGCTGGTAGAGTGCCTTCGCCTGCTCCTCTAGGTTTGCCACGCCCAGTGTGTCAGGCCTCGCGTAGCCGTCGGTGAATAGTAGGTCTCCTGTGAACACTGCGGCCGGTGTTTTGCTGCTTGGCTTTGAAAGTAGTAGTATTGTGGAGTTTAGGTGCTGGTTTAGGGTCACAGGTTGGAGTGTGTATGATCCCAGCTTGATGGTCTCCGGGTTGGGAGATGGCTGGAGTGTGCTGAAGGTGTATAGTGGCACCTTTAGTGTTTCGGAGAGTTTGTGTCCTCCCGATATGTGGTCGAGTGGCCTGTGTGTTTCGACCACGGCGACCACCCTTAACCCCAGTCTTTTGGTCTCCTCGAGGCAGGAGGTGTGTGCTAGGTGTTGTGGGTCGACGATGGCAGCCTCACCTGTCTCCCTTGAAGCGAGTATGTAGCCCACGCACCCCTTAACTATGCGCCTTATTTGAAGTATTAAGAGCTCTGAGTCTATGTGTATTTCTGCTGTGTCGCAAAGCGCGTTGAGCAGGTTCATCCCACCCCGCACACTCTTAGCCCTGTAGCCTAGGGAGGTGAGTATTTGGGCTGCGAACAGCGACCTGTTGCCGTGTGCGCACACAATCAATACCTCCTTGTTTAGGGGTATCCTTTCAAGCACCGCTTCGGGCTGGCTGAAGAGGTCCTGTACCGGTAGTAGGAGTGGCTCAACACCTGCATAATGTATGCTCCACGCATCATACTCCCAGGGTGTCCTCACATCGAGGAGCACGAATTCCTCCCCAGAGTCAATCTTGTGTTTTAGTGTTTCGGGTCCAACTTCGAGTGGTTCCTCAATACTAAGCATTTCCCAAAATAATTAGGATTGGGCGTATAAACTTTACTAACTTAAAGGCTTCATACCACCTAACTTGTTAGGATCAGTCGTCGGCATGGGCAGTCCTAGGAGCATCCTCCTATATACGGGTTGTTCTTTGCTCGTGGGTCAGTGTGCTACGGTGGCTGTGACGTCTTTGATGAGCATGTAGGGGGCAAGTGTGGGTGTTTCCACCTCCCACCACTCGACCCAGTTTCTGGTCTTGGATATTAGGTGTATGCTTTTGAGTTGTCGCAGCACCGAGTCGCTGAGTCTGAAGCCAGCTACTGGTTCACCTATTTTGCCGTCAACAACGCTGAAGGCTGCGTCTCTAGGTAGGGTTGAGTATTCGCCTGTTCGCAGGTTTTGGAAGCGTGTGTACCAGTTGTTTGTCACGAGTAGTCCCTTCTTGGTTTCCTGGATCATCTCTTCGAGTGTGGAGTCGCCCTCACCGAAGACCACTGTGTTTGGTTGGGGTGAAATTATGCCCGCGTTACCCGTGGTCTTCGTGCCGAATTTCTTGGCTGTGGAGGAGTTGTGGAGCATGTTTCTGAACACGCCTTTAGCTATGATCTCGGTTTTCTGGGTTGGCACGCCCTCGTCGTCGAGTCGGCGCCCCCCTAGGCCACCCTTGTAGACGCCGTAGTCCCACACGTTTAGCGCCTCCACGCCCACCTGCTGGTTTAGCTGGTCGCTGAAATACGATACCCCAGACTGGATGAGGTAGGCTGATGCTGCCTCGGCGAGTGGTAGGATGTTTGCCACCACTGTGGGTGTGAATATCACGTCGTACACGCCCGCCTCAAGCTGCCTGGGTGACTCGGCCATTTTGGCGTACTCGCCAGCGGCCCTCCCAGCCTTCTCTGGGTTGAATTCTGAGAGGAATGAGGCGCATGATAGGCCGTGCCCAGAGGCGTTATCCTCGGTGAACGCCCTCACGTTTAGCAGGATCTTTGTAGAGGAGTCATCGCCAGCCACACCCGCGCTCGTGGACACGTGGACCCTCCTCACGAGGCTCTGAAGGGAGCCCGCCACACGCTTGGCGCCCGCCTTAAGGGCTGCGTCCACCGCCTGATGCGCGTGCTCAACGAGCTCCTCACCCTCCAGCCTCTTATCGTAGTTTTGCTCCTCAGGGTACTCGAAGGGGCCGCTTGGAAGCGGGGCGTAGTCGTCGCTTGGAGCTAGCCGGCTCGCTGAGTCCACGAGCCTCGCGACGAACCTCTCAAGCGACTGGGGTGATGTGTCGTGGGTGACACCCACCGCCCTCCTAGTCTGGTGTGCCACGTACACCTGTATCGACGTGTCCACAACGCTGCTTGAAAGTGTCACAAGGTTGTTCGCAAACCTGACTAGCCTCGTGTGGTTCTGTGTGACCACCACTGAAACATCGCTGCACCCAAGCTTCTTGGCCTGGGTGATAACCCCTTGGGAGACCTCCTCGAGGTTTGTATCATAACTCATCGAAGCCACCCACCCCTAACCCAAAACCACGTCTCTGAGCCTTATGTGAGGTGAGCCGAAGTAGACGGGTGCGCCCTGCATGGGGTCGCCTTTACCGCACATCCCAGAGTAGAATTCCAGGTCTTTTGCGCGGGCGTCTATGTTAGACCAATACTTAGGGGTGCTTATCTCCAGTATTGGCCTGTTCACGGAGGCCTTGAGTTCACCGTTCTCTATTAGGAAAGCCTCCAAACCCACGTAGCGCTGGTTGCGCCTCTTGTCGTCGATGTTCCACTCCATGAAGCTCTTAATGTACACCCCCCTCCTAGTGTCTTTTAAGAGTTCCTCGAAGCTCCAGTCCCCCGGCTCAATATAGGTGTTGGCCATCCTTATGAGTGGCTCAACACTGTACCTCACAGCCCTGGCTGAGGCATTACTCTTACCAGCGAACTTGGTGGCTGTGGCCCTGTTGTGCAGTAGTTCGGAGACGTACCCCGCCTGTAGTAGCCTGCGTCTTCTCGCCTTAACCCCCTCATCGTCGTATAGGTAGAAGCCCATGGAGTTGGGGATGGTTGGGTCATCCGACACGTAGGCCTCGGCGCCCCCGAGTCTAATGTTGTACTCCCCGGGTTTAAGGTAGGATTCACCCGCCTGAGCGGCCTCCCTGCCGAGTATGCGGTCCGCCTCAAAGGGGTGGCCCACTGACTCGTGGCTTGTGAGGGATGCCACGTTGGGTCCGAGGATAACGTCAACCCTCTCCCCACGGGGTGGAGCCGTGGTGGATGATAGTGTAGTGGCGATCTCGGTAAGCCGTAAAGTAACGTACTCCTCAAGCCTGAGCTTCTCGATTAGCTCGAAACCCCCACTACCCCCAAGACCAGAGTAGCCGGGCGGAACGGAGACGGTAACCCTCTCACCGTCTCTCAACCCAACGAACACGCTGTGGAAGGACACCCTGGGGACAACCGAGGATATCTTGGAGCCCTCCGAATTCATGTACAGCTTCTGCTCCGTTGAGCAATCTATGCGTAGTAGGCGGACTGGGAAACTGAAGCCCTTAACTTCACGGTTGGAGGCCGAGTCAACATCCCTAAGGAGCGAAACAACGGTTTCACTGGGAAGCTCATACAAACTCTTCGCCTCACTCACCCTCCAATTATCACTCACAGCCTCCTCCGCAGATAAAACATATTTCTCACCCCCATCACCGCTAGCCTTAGCCATCTTCACCGCCATGTTCACAGCCTCCACCACCGACTGCCTACTCAAGACATTTGTAGCACCGAAGCCTAGGCTCCCACCGCATATCACGCGTATACCTACACCGCGAGAATCAACAAGAACCGTGGGCTCCGTAACCCCGCTCCTCAGGGAGTAGCCCGTATAAGTGTTAACGTGTAGCCTCACCTCGGCGTACCCACACCCAAGCCTTGAGGCTTCGTCGAGTGCAGCCATGCACAGGTCCTCATCTAGCGAGTCACTCACAGACAATCACATATAACCAACAACAAACACACATAATTAAGCATACCCACACCGCACACCACTACCAGCTCACACCCAATAGTTAGAACACCGTGGATAATGCCTCCCACCCCCAAACGCGTGGATTGGCGTGTTGGCAGCACAAGTGAAGAGTAAGTATACGGGTGGGAGTGGTATGCTTCGACAAACATATATTCGTCCAGAAAATGTTGTGAGTAGCCGGGGTCTCCTAGCCTGGCCATGGAGCGAGGCTCATAATCTCGTCCCCGCGGGTTCAAATCCCGCCCCCGGCACCTTCAACCCAACCTTAAACTTTAAACCTCATAGCCGCCACGTATCTCCGCTGGGGGTACGCGTGGTCTCAAACGCCCACCCTCGACCTAAGCGACATGGGTGGGGTGCGTGTTATTTACTTAGTGAGCGAGTGGTTTAGGGTTTCGTGTCCGTGTTGAGAGCTTCTCTACTCTAAGCTACACCCCTCCTATTACTATTAATATCTTTTCTCAGGTTGATTTTGTAGACTGTTACTGGGTGTTTGGCTTTGGGGTTACAGTAGCCCTCCACCGGGCAGAGCCTCGCCGTCTTTAGTGTGTCACAGCTTGGCGCGGTGTAGGCTGTGTGTGAGCCTATTTCGCCGTATATATGGGCTATGTGGTAGCTTGCTATGTTCTCCTTGTAGTCGGAGGTTGTTGAGAACGCTTTGAGTGTCTCCTCTTTGGGTGCTCCGATCATCCTCATAAATGCCGCGAACGCGAAGCGTGCGAAGTGGGGTGGCTCGAGACCCTTCGCCATCTGAGCCATGATCTCCTTCATACATGGAGGATACTCTTCGGCTACACGTGGGAGAACCCCCTCACCACCAAGCTCCTCCCAGCTCCTCGGTACAAGCTTGGAGACCTCCGCCTCCAAGGCGTCAACCCAGCTTGGCCTCGTACGTGGACCACCGGGGCCACTTAGCCTAAGCTTCTCTTCAAGTATCTGGTTAAGCCTGCTGAAGCAGAGCTGGGACGCCACGAGCGGGGCCGACTTCCCATCCAGTATGAGTTTTCCCCTATGAATGGGTAACTCGACGAGTCTGAGGCGGCTCTCCCACATATGGGACATCCTAAGGAAGTCAGTTAGCCCCACAACGATTTTACCATCCTCCCAAATAACGTTTGGAAGCGAGAAGTCAACTGATAACAGCTCGGATACGATACGCGGCTCCTCTGTTTTGAGTAGCTCACCCGTCCTGACGCTCAACCAGTTAAAGAGGCGTGACCCCAGCCTCATCTTCGCGTACTCTGGGAGCCTAGAGTACACTAGGAAACCCATGCCCACAAGGTAGGCGACAACCTCATTCGAAGGGTTAAGATAGTCAACGGAGAACTCAACCCGCTCGGGGTCCGGGTTATCACTTGAAAACCTCTCCAACACCCTCTTCAACATTCCATCATCAAGCGTGTAGCCATCCAAATCCTCCACGCCGAGCTCAGCTATCAGCTTCGAACCCCAATGACTATAGGGG
>CADDZQ010000031.1 GCA_902812505.1 archaeon | reverse complement strand
ATTTATAAATATTCCAAAAACCGCCTTTTACTCTAGGTCAAAATTCGTGCTTGGCGCTGATTGTTCGCAGAACACAAGTTTTAGATCCGCCGTTCGCGGCGGGGGGGGGGGGTAACTCACTGTTTACAACTATAGCAAGAAAAGATGTGGGTGCTTTAACCCATCCATCTCACGTTGGCTCTTCTAATTTGTATAGTTGGGGTAGTTGAATTGTGTTGGCTCCCAGTTCTCCATCTGGCCTGAGAGGTAGGCTTGGTAGGCTGAGAGGTCGAGTAGCCCGTGACCTGAGGCATTAAACACTATCGTCTTTCTCTCACCGCTCTGTTTACACCTTCTGGCCTCGTCTATAACGTACTTTATGCCGTGAGCTGTTTCGGGTGCAGGTATTATTCCCTCAGTCCTTGCAAATATGTTTGCGGCCTCAAACACCTCCGTCTGTGCGTAGGCCACAGAGCGCATGTAGCCTTTGACGATCAGCCAGGAAATTATCGGAGCCATGCCATGGTAGCGGAGGCCTCCCGCGTGGATGGGCGGCGTCCTATAGTCCTTCCCAAGTGTAAGCATTTTGAGGAGAGGTGTTACCCCCGCTGTGTCACCGAAATCATACGTGTACTTTCCCTTGGTGGTGTGCGGCACAGCCTTGGATTCACACGCCACAAACTCCACATCATTCTTCCCCGTAATCCTCTCGGATACGTAGGGTAGACAGAAGCCGCCGTAATTGGAGCCGCCGCCTATGTTTCCAACCATTACATCCGGTTCCTCACCCACTTTTTCGAGTTGCTTTTTAACTTCGAGACCCACCACTGTTTGGTGGAGTAGCACATGGTTGAGAACCGAGCCCAAGCAGTAGTGTGTTCCCTCATGGGTGAGGGCATCCTCCACGGCCTCACTGATAGCGATCCCCAGCGAACCGGGGTCATCGGGGTTCCTTTCAAGGAGCTTCCTTCCAAACTCCGTTAGCTGACTGGGTGATGAAACACACTCGGCACCCCACACCTCCATCATAATCTTCCTCCCAGGTTTCTGCCTATAACTCGAGGCGGCCATATACACCCGCGCCTTGAGCCCGAAGTAGGCAGCCGACATTGCGACAGCCGAACCCCACTGGCCAGCTCCCGTTTCTGTAACGATGCGTTCAACTCCCTCCCTCCAGTTGTAGTAGGCTTGGGCTAGTGCGGTGTTGGGTTTATGGCTTCCAGCTGGGCTGACTCCCTCCCACTTGAAGTATATCTTGGCGGGTGTATCCAGGTATCTCTCCAACCTGTAAGCCCTCATGAGCGGAGTTGGCCTTGGAAGCCACCTGTATGCAGCAATCACCTCTTCAGGTATCTTGATCCACCTCCCCGTTGATACCTCTTGGGCCACAAGCTCCTTTGGGAACAATCTGAAGAGTGGTTCATGGGATATCGGTTTGAGTGTTGAGGGGTCAAGTGGAGGTGGAAGTGGTTCTGGTAGGTCAGCCTGAATGTTATACCACGACTCGGGGATTTGATCTTGGTCGAGAAAAATCGCCCTTCTTTTTGAGTATTCATCTGACACAAACATATCTACTCCTGCAGCGAACTCCAATGAGCTATAAAAACTTAGTTACTATGTGTATCGATATTCCTTGGATAAACAAATTGAGGCTGATAGCCCCATAACCGGCTAATTCTCCACAAGTGAATACACCCAGACCACATATCGGCAGGCAAAATTATCCTACTAATATTATGTGTAGCTGACCGAAACGCTTTATTTTTAATACGTTCATCTGTGGTGGAGGGTTGATTGGTTTTGCAGAAGGCTTTTGAAGGCGTCGAGGAATCCCTGAAGTCAAAGTATATGAAGGAAGAAATACGCCACATAGATATTGACACCGAGGGTGTAGTGGACCTCATAAACTCTTTCAGTAGAATGGCATTTCAAGCTAGAAACTTGGCTCGTGCGGCCAAAATCTACGATAGAATGCTATCTGACCCGGATACAACAATAATCCTCACGTTGGCCGGGTCTCTCTTCAGCGCTGGTCTAAAACGACTGGTCTACCAGATGGTCAAGTATAACATGGTGGACGTGATAGTTTCAACCGGGGCGCTCATGGTTGACCAAGACTTCTTCGAAGCCCTCGGCTTCAAGCACTATATCGGGTCGACTCAAGTTGACGACGAAGAATTAAGAAGACTCCATATCGACCGCATATACGACACCTACATCGATGAGGACGAACTGAGAATCTGCGATGAAACCGTTGCGAGCATAGCCAACTCGCTCAGGCCGGGCGTGTACTCATCCCGTGAATTCCTGATAGAGATGGCCAAGTACCTAGACACTAAGAAGCTCGGCGAGGAATCGGTGGTTCTAGAAGCCTACCGTCAGGGTGTACCCATATTTGTCCCAGCGTTCGCAGACAGCAGTGCGGGCTTCGGCTTGGTTATCCACAGGTGGTCTAAGGGTGAAAACGCTGTTGCAGTGGACTCGGGTAAAGACTTCTACGAGTTAACCAAGGTTAAGATAGCATCCAAGGAGACCGGAATATTCATGGTTGGGGGTGGTGTTCCCAAGAACTTCACGCAGGATGTTGTGGTCTCAACAGAGGTTATAGGTAAACCAGCGCCCATGCACAAGTATGCGATTCAGGTCACGGTTGCCGACGAACGTGATGGGGGGCTTTCTGGTTCTACGCTCAAGGAGGCGCATTCCTGGGGTAAGGTGGATACAGGCAACACGCAGATGGTTTTCTCCGAAGCCACAATAGCGTTCCCCCTCATAGTTTCGTATGCCTATAAGAAGGGCTCATGGAAGGAAAGGGTCCGTAGAAGGCTCAACGACGTGCTCGGATCCCAGTGACCCCAAACGAACAAGAAGCCTAGCGCACCCCGTCTGGCGCTTACACTACTACTCTTAGCAGCATTCACCTATAGGCTTAGCACAAGCATACTACAGGTCAATATCCCTTTCTTCGCGAAAACCTTCTATGGGGCATCCAACTTCGATGTCTCATTGATAAGCTTCCTTTGTGGGTGTGTTAGCTTCGCTTCAACCGCCATCCTCATATATTCGGGGATGAGCATCAAGCGTGGCGTCGCGGTAAGCATACTAATCATGATAGTTGGCATCATTATGATGCCATCCACCAAGAGCCTCGCCTACTTTGCAACCGCATCCGCGATTGCCTGTATAGGTGCGGGCATCCAGCCTCTGCTGCTGACCTCAGCCATTTTCTCAGGCGTTGAACGTAATAAGAGTATACCCGCGTTTACATCCGCCCTAAGCCTCAGCCTAATCGTGGGACCAATCTACCTAGCCCTACTCTCACACTTGGCTAGAGTAACACTTCTCATATCTCTCTTGGGTTTGATCCCCATAACCGGGGTCGGCCTGCTCGCCTACATGGGCGCATCGGTCGACGGCCCCATCAGACCAATCGGTAAAATCAGTGTGAATAATATACTGGGTGTGTTGAGAAAGAGGGGATACCTGCTAGGCCTCATACTTGAGGTCACATTCACTGTTCCATTTGCGGCATTCACTACCTATGGCGCCATCCTAGCGGATGCTAGGGGTGCGGGGGGGATCATAGCTGAATTTATGGTGAGCGTGTTTTTTATAGCCTCATTCGTCGCAAGAGCGCTCATGACCTATCTGGGGGGTAAGGCGTCACCTCTCCTAGTGTTCGTGTTGACCGCTTTAGGTCTACCAACGGCAGCTCTCTCAGCCACGTTATCCCAGCTTGTAGTAAGCTTCGTGTTGCTCGGCTTAGCACACGGGCTAGCCTACCCCTTGAGTGTTGAGTATGTAGCTGAGTCGGTTGGCCAAGAAAACCTAGCCTGGGCCAACACGGTTATGAGCGGTGTTTCCGCCGGCGTGCTCTTCTTGACACTACCCATATTGGGCTACCTAGCGCAACGCACTGGGCTTTCAGCGGTTTTCCTAGCGCCAGAGCCACTGGTCGTGGCACTAGCCCTAACATTCTGGTTTTTAAAAAAGCAAGGGGAAAAGGGGAAGTGGCTAAAAGCGGCCTACCAGAGGGGGTAGACTGTGTGTAACCCAATATGTCGGGGGGATGTTTTACAGTTTTAGAGAACGGGGTGTATCTTAGATAGGGGTTGTACGCGGATTGGTGCGTGGGGTTTCGTTTACGTATAGAGGAAACGTGGGTTCCACTTTTAAGTGATTGGTTTTAAGCTTTTTAATTTGGCGCTATATAGTGCTAGTTCGCTTCGCTTCGAGAAGCGTAAATGTTGAATAGTTCGAGTAGGCTTGATGCTTTTTCCCCGAAGCCATGAATCTTGTCTAACAGATTTTTTGCCTCGTACTTTAGTTCGGCTCGTACGGCCAGGTTGTAGATTGTCTCAGCTTTAACTGGTAGTATGCTAAGCACCCTCAATAGGAACTCGAAGTACAGGTGTTTTTCAAGCACGTTTGTATCATCAACAACCAGTTTTGTGAGCTTTAGCTTATGGTTGGTGAGTTGTAGGAGGGTGTTGAGTATCATCTCGGATAGATCCTTAAATGCTTCGGCGTCAAGGTGTTTGTTTAAGGCAGGGTCCCCACTCACATCCACTAGGCCAGATAGATCTTTAAACCCCACTCCTACAAGGCTGGTTCTTTCGTTCTTTGTGTACACAACCCGGACCTCATCCTTATCTTCGGGGTTTGTTAGCACGTAGAAAAGAGTCTTACGGGTTACATCCGCCTCCTTGAGCATGAACTTGTCTATTTTGACCATTTGGGGTGCGGATGATTGTTTCATCCATGATTTGCCAATCTTTATTGGAAGCCTGATTTTCAGGCCGAGGCTTGCGGGCGTCAATGGTCTGCTAAGTATTGAGTTGGCCTTGGAGTCAAGCACGTACTCGTACTCTATGCCTCCAGTACACTTGTATCTACCCTTCACCAAATATGAATCCTCTACCATACTAAGCAACACGTGCTCCTCGATGATTTTCAAGGGGTTGTGCATAAGAAAGCTTTCTATACCTATCCGCGCCATTTCGGCTTCAGAATTCGTCATAGCTTCTACGAGTCTCTTCTCATCGTTGAACTTTTGTTTGAGTCTCCCTTCTTCCTGCTGTGCGGCAGCGGACACAAACCTCTGAACACTTTCAACGAAACCCCTACCCTCAGGGTCAGCGGTACCCTCAACATATTCATCGGCTAATGTGCCTATATTAGTAATAAGCGTGTGTAAACCATCAATCTTTCGTTTAAGCTCTTCTTCCAACTCATCCAGCTTCTTCGAGTTCTCATTAACCTTCTCACCATGCAGTACGGCATCAAACAGCTCGGACAAGCCGTCCAATACTTGTTTGAGCTCTAGCGAATCATAGCTCATAATATACCCCATATTTCATCAACACAAATATAACTATTACTAACCCGATACACTTTTCACGTTTGAATTCTATATATATGATGTCTTGGTACACCTGAGCGGCTTCAAAAAACAGCAGCACCACTATAAAAAGGGGGTGCTCCTCAGCCAACACTGTAAAATGGTTTGGGGGAAATCACTATATTAATGGTCTACACATTAAGACGCTAGGCTATGGATGATGAGATAGCGGTGGTTGGTGGTACCGGGTACACCGGTAGGGAGATTGTCAGACTCCTCCTTAAGGCTGGTCATTCTGGGGTACGCGTTTTAACCGGTCACCCAGATAGACCTCACCCGTTCGGTAGTAGCATCAGAATCTATCGGTTAGAGTTTGATGACCCATCCACTATACGCGAAGCTTTGCGGGGTGTTAGGGTTCTATATAACACCTACTGGGTGCGTTTCAGGAGGGGTGATGTGAGCTTTGAAAGGGCTGTTTCAAACACAGCCAGACTGTTTGAGGCGGCGCGGGTGGAGGGCGTTGAGAGGGTGGTGCACATAAGCATAACCAACCCATCGCTGGATTCAGCCTACGGCTACTTCAGGGGGAAGGCGGCTGTTGAAGAGGAGCTTAAAAGAAGCGGTCTAAGCTACGCGATACTGAGGCCGACGATAATCTTCGGTAGGGAGGATATACTCATAAACAATATGGCGTGGATAATAAGACGCTTCAGATTCTTCCCAGTGTTCGGCGCAGGGGAATACAAAGTGACCCCCGTATATGTTGGCGACGTCGCATCCGCGTGCATAAAGTATGCACACACAACAGCCAACGTGGTCCTCGACTGTGTGGGGCCCGAGACGTATACCTTTAAGAGTCTTCTGGAAACCATAGCGAGAGCCGTGGGTGTGAGGGCGCTAATTTTTGGCGCCCCCAAGGCTTTGAGCATGCTTCTTGGAAGAATCCTATCACTGCTTTTGGGGGAACCAGTGGTTACAGTAGAGGAGGTGGGTGCACTGATGGATAACCTGCTATACTCGAGCGCTGAGCCACTCGGCTCAACGCGCTTCAGTGAATGGGTTACCCAAAACTCTCAAGATTTGGGTGTAAAGTTCGCATCAGAGATACAAAGGCACTACATATAGGAATAGGTGAGCTAACCCATCTTAAAAGACGGAGCTTCCCCCAACAACCGGGCTCGATCCTCTCCCACCATTAGGGTTGCGTTGACCCCAAGTCGGCGTCCACAGGAATACATCCCTTATCCCACACACCGCGGATGGTAGCCGTGAATCCATCCGAAAACCCCATTAAGACTTTGGACAAGCTTTCTACTTGGCTATCCCCCATCCATGGAAGGGGGGAGCTTTTGGGAACTTTAAATAGTTGGTTGGATTGTTTAGATGGATATTATGGTTGGGAAGGTTACCGACTTTATCCATGACAGCCGAGACCTTATGCATGTAAGGAGGTTTACCACAGTGAGGGGCTTTCAAGATGAGAGTGTGGCCGAGCACTCATACTATACGACGCTGTATGCGATGGTTATATGTGACTTAGAGGCCGCTGAGGGTAGAAGGGTTGATGCGTCGGAGGTTTTGCGTCGCTGCCTGTTACACGACTTGGATGAAGCCAGAGTGAGTGATATACCTAGACCCATAAAGCACGCCAACCCCGAGGTGCAGTCAACTATGTCAAAGATAAGCGCCCAAGTGTACGAGGAGCTCGTTTCACCGCTACCTCCAAGTGTGCGTGATGAATATGTGAGACTTTGGAATAAGGATTCGAGCTATGAGGCAAAGGTTCAAAAGGCAGCGGATTTGCTGGAAGCCCTAGCATGGGCAATAGAAGAACAGACTATGGGGAACATGAGGGTTAAATCACTCAAAATCGCTGAAAACCTCCTCGCCGAGATCAGGGAGATAGGTGTGCCAAGCGCCACCAAAATAGCCGAGCAACTAATTTCAGAAATACATTGACCAGCGTCTGTGAACACTATAACAGGTTTAAGGGTCACAAACTTTCGTTAAACGGTAAATCAAACGTTCTCATCATTAGTTGTGAATCGAACACCTATTTTTATGACGTTGTCCCCCAATGGTGGGGGAGGTCTGATATCCATCGGCTTGTTCTATGATTCTCCATAAGTAGAGGGTATCATATTTGTCTATCAATGGTTTGATTTGTAACGCAAGAAGTATATAATTCTGCTTATGAAACCAAATAAAATTAACTCTATTTATTCCTAGTAGTTTATTAGTATAAATATGGTTTTTATACCAAATAGGGGTGTCAACCTTGAACTTAGCCTTAAGGTTGTTTGCAGAATCAATGCTTGTGTTGGTGGCGCTATACGTATTCTACACGCTTTGGGAGCCGAGTTTGGGTGTTACGCTGTCTTTACTGATGACATTTTCAATGGGTATAGCATTTTTGCTACCCATTCTAGCGGGTTTGAAGGGTGATTAGACTCTCTGGCTTGATTCATATAGGAGAAAAGTTATACTGCCTAGGATAGTTTGCTTACTTTTGCTCTTAGGATGCCTAATATTGGACCTTGAGTGTTGTTGGGTTATTTATCCACCGGCGACAGGCGGAAGTATCGCGACTATATCACCGTCGTGTAGCTTCCTATTAGGCTCGCTTACGTGTTGACCGGAGACCAAAACTTGGTAAATCTTCTTAAGTGTTTTACCGTCATTTTCAAACACTGCGCCTTTAAGGTTTGGGTACCTGGTAGATAATAGATTTAGTAGGTCCATAATCGTTGAGCTATCTTCGAGTTCGAATTCGTCGCTCGACTTACCTAGCATCTCTCTGAGGCGCGCAAAGTATCTTACCGTGACTTTCATCCGTGGATTTAAGTGGACTCCTATTTTATAAAGCTTCCATAACCCCGCTACTTTCCAAGTATTCCCAGAGAGGTGTTAGGTATGGTTTTAAAATTAAATTCGCATGTAGACATAATGCTTGGCTAGGGCGGGGAATTTACGCCTACGGACACAAAAATTTGTCAACTATGGCTCCCATGATGAGTAATGTTTGAGCTAAGTGGGTGACTGGGGTGGGAAACTACGTGCTTACCGAGCGGGTTGCCCGCCTATTCACGCTTGGCTGGTTGTGATTGCTAGCTGGGTGATGATTTGCTTTGCGGTTTTCGCATCGATATGCGTCTCAACTTCTCCGAGGATGGCGCCCGCCGCTGTATAGGTGTAGGTGCCTTGAGGTGTTCGAGCCTCTACCGCGAACTTACCTCTGCGCTCGACGTCGCCTAGGCGCACCCATCTTTGATAGACTTCATCCACGTTGGGTTTGCTATCTAGGACCATTAGGAGTTGACGTCTACCGTTTCTACTGCACACCTCAGTTGGCTCCCCCACTTTTAGGGTGTTCAGGGGCTTGTTGGCTTTGTGGGGGCAGGAGGGGTTTTGAACAATGTTCAGCCTGTCGAATGAATAGTTTTTCATGTCTACGAATAGCAGTGTGTTTAGGAGTGATGGTGAGCCCAGAATGTATCTCACCGCTTCAGCTGACTGGATTGAGCCTACTACCTGCACACACTGTGGTAGCACGCCCGCCACCGCACAGGATGGGTAGTCCTCGTCGGAGAGCTCTGGGTAGAGGCATTCTAGGCAAATATCTCCCCAAGGCTCGAATGTTGCTACGTTACCATAATACTCTATCGCGGAGCCAAATACCAGTGGCTTTTTGAGCTTGGCGCACACCCTGTTCACGGCGTACTTAGCTTGGAAACTGTCTGTGCAGTCTATTACTAAATCCACATCCCCCGCTAGGTCTCGGGCATTCTCCTCTGAAACGTATTCGCAGCGTGGTTCGACGCTAACATCGCGGTTCATACTGCTGATTCTGTTAGCCGCAGCCTCAGCCTTCGCGTAGCCCACGTCCCGCTCAGAGTATATGAGTTGCCTGTGTAGGTCTGGTGTGGATACCACGTCAAAGTCGACGAGGCGCATATGGCCCACGCCGCTTGCGGCCAAACTCATGGCCACTTGGGAGCCGAGTCCCCCAAGCCCTATTATCGCAACCCTGCTATTCTTCAGCTTCTCTTGACCCTCAATACCCACATCGGCGAGCGCTATCTGCCTCGAGTAACGCCAAAAATAGTCTGAGCTAAACAACTATACCCAAGAATATTCGTGGCGTACACACTAATAATTCCAGCGTATGGCTCAGCGGGTATTACGTCTTAGAAGAACGCTTGCCGCCACAACTATAAGGATCACCGCCACGGACACTATGATAGCGGTACCCCTCTGCGTGGTTCCTGGGGGAGCCTGCTCCACGATGACCGTGTTACCCTTAGCCACAGCGTATCCTGGCAGCGTAACACTGGAAGATGGGTCGTAGCTCAAGCTTATAGTATAGTTTTCACCGTTAACGGATGTCTTCTCCTCGTAGAGGAATGTGGAGCTCACGGTTTTACTGAATGTTGTAGTGTTTGTGGAGGGGTTGTACGACCTAATCCACTGGCTCAGCGGTGTGTTGAGGGCTGAAAAGTTGATTGTGGAGGCGCTCCAAAGGGGTCCGCCCCCAAATGAATGCATCATAAAACCCGCGAATCCCTCATCTCCACCAAATGGGAAAAGTATGGTTGAGCCAACCGTGTTGATGTCAAACGTGCGGCCATCAAAATCCACGTCTAAGTTGCCCTTAACCTCGAAGTTCTTCCAACCAAAGTTTCCCACAACTCTAGAGTTGGTTTTGTTAAATATACCAGTGGCCCAAGCCTGAATGACAACGGTTTTAGCCACCACGAGGCTTGTTGCGTTCGCATGTGCAACCAAGCTAAGGTACACACTCATATTGGTTAGCGTGATGTTCTGAAATCCCCGTCTGAGTTGGTGTTGGAAGGCTTGGAAGGCATCTGATTCGGGTGGTACGTTTTGTGCGTTTAGCTCCACGCTATAATTAAACCCATTAAGCGCATCACTCATCAGGCTTGTGGAGGGATAGGTGAACACCAAGTTTGTGTGTGAAGTGGCCACTATCTCAGCGGTTTTAAGCGGCCTCCCAACTATGACTTGTAGGGTTGACGCTCCCACGAGGGGTGCGGCTAGACTTAAAATCAAAAGTAGAACTATAGTTATCAAAGCAAACTTGGTAATCATATATAACTACTCACGAATCCAACAAATTAACCTTGCCCTAATCACCCTCCCAGTATCGCACCAATCCTTGAACTATGGTTTTCTGAACGTTATTACCCAGTAATCCTGTTTCTGCTCCAATTTGAATTCAACTTTGAATTCAACACCATTTCTCTCTAGTACCTGTGGGATAGATGTTCTAGCTGACTCCTCACTATCGGTTATGAGCTGTACTACCTCACCTCTTGAGGCCTGCTTGAGTGCTCTTGCAGCCTCGAAGGAGGGATATGGGCACACCATTCCACGCGTATCGACAACCCTAACACCACCCGAGCTCTCTTGGCTCATAACTCGTTGCACCTATCCTCCACATAGATAGGACTGCTAAGCCCTCCTTCGCCATGGGCTAAGCGTTTGTTAAGAAACCCGACAACATCATCCAGTTGAACCCAGCTAACACCCCTCCCACTCGCCTCATCCGTCTGCCTGTGCATATCACGAATATCACGAAGAGGATTGCACACGTAAACACTGGTGTCATACTCTGTGGTATCCCCGACGTGTTTCTTGGTCGGAAGTAAACTATGCGTGAGTGCACCATGATCAGATGGTGGATGTCTCTTTACAGTTTCAAATCCTTGTGGGGTGGGGTAAATCGAAACACTATTACCCGGGTCGGATACGCCCCGTGATAGTGTAGAAGTGGAATAAACACCCTCTTGGTCACTGGATAGAATGAGCATATGAGGTTCCATTGGTTGATTGAGACCGCCGCTTTTGGCGCTCATAAGTGAACCTCTATGGCTTAAATGCAAGTCTCGTTCATTTAAATACAACGCTACTGTATGGATGATGTTTCTAATGTCACACCAGAAACGCTACACCAAGGTGTGTAACACTACTATTCGGACTAGCATCATAGTTGTTCGAATCCGTATACAAAGGCTGTAAGAGTTGCTAGGTAAAATGTATAAAATTATATGAATCCTTGATATTCAAATCCAAAATTATTTTCCGCTCTTATCTACTCATGGGTAGTGGTATGATGGTCGGACTTAGTAACATTTTTATGGGTCAAACACTATTAATCAAAAAAACTGGTGTTCAATTGATGCTTTCACATCTGCATGCAAAGGGGGCTGGTGGCTTTGGCTAAGTATGTTTTGATTTCTGACCTGACACTGATGTATGACTATAGGGACTTCCCGTTGCTGGATTTTCTTCCGTGCGCACCGAGTGGTTCTGTTCCAGGCGCAATCTATAATTTCCTGAAGGGCTCGGCCAGTCCTCCGTTGCCGAACGGTGAGGCGAAGTATGCTCCCTACTCTGTGAGGAAAATCGAGGCCGCGCTTCTTACGCGGAACAAACCCGAGGACGTCGCCGTCCCACACCCTGACTATATTGAGCAATTCATAAAAGACGACACGGAGGTTATAGGCGTCTCAACGATGGACCCGCTGGGGATAGCTCCGCTCACCATGTCTTACGAGGTTCTCTTTGCCACACACTCTTCACCTTGGGTTAGGAGGGAGTGGGAGGCTCTCATACACCGAATCAACCTGGCGAGGAGGGGTAAAAAGGCTAAACTCATAGTAGGCGGGCCAGGGGTGTGGGAGTTCACGATTCTACCAGAGGAGCTCACAAAGGAGGGCATCGATTACGCCTTTCAAGGTGAGTCGGAGGATGTCATACCATACCTGTTCGAGCAGGTGGCTCAGGATAAGCTGGATCCCAACATGTTTTATCAGGGGTACGCTAGTTTCGATGATAACTTTAGGATGATCTTTAAGCCCGATGGACGCTTCATAACGCGTAGACCAGGAGGTCGGAGATTCCCCAGACTCGAAGATATACCGAATATTGTGAGGCCCTCAATGAAGAGTATGGTTGAATCCATGCGTGGGTGCGGTGTTGGGTGCGACTTCTGCGAAGTCACCCTGAGACCGCTCAGGTATTACCCCGTTGAGAAGATAGAGCAGGAAGTAGAGGTCAACGTGAAGTATGGGGGGTTCACGAATGCATGGATACACAGCGACGAGATATTCGCTTATAAGCACGGTCCACTCTTCAAACCCAATGAGGACGCACTCATAGAGCTCTTCTCTAGGGTGATGTCCATACCTGGGGTCACAGAGTCAAACCCTACCCATGGGAGGATCTCGATACCCGCAGCCTACCCAGAGCTCATCAGCAAGCTCTCAGAGATAATGCGTGCTGGGCCATCGAACTGGATAGGCATACAGGTTGGCCTTGAAACTGGAAGCGATAGGTTGGCGAAAATACACATGCCAAACAAGACTCTGCCCCTGAGGATTGGCCCCGATGGCTCGTGGGCGGATATAGTTTGGGAGGGTGTGCACAACATGACGCTCTACTATTGGCGGCCAGCCTTCACGGTGCAGGTGGGCCAGTCGGATGAGACTCCGGAGGACAATTGGGAGACTGTTGCGCTCATTAATAGGCTTAGTAACTCTGAGGCTGGTGGCAGACCCTTCGAGTTCACGGTTACACCCATGCTCAACGTACCACTCGGCGTGATTAAGAGTCAGAGCTTCAACCCAGCCATGCTCGACGAATCACAGCTCGCGGTGTACTACGCGTCCTACAGGCACCTCGCCAAGATGGCTAAACGTGACGCTGTGCGTGACAGCAAGGGTAACTTCATCGCGAGGATGGGTACAGCTGGTATTATAAGCTTCGGTGGATGGGTTATGATGAAGGTTGTGGAGTCCATCTGTAAAAAGAGGGGTGTTGACATAGAGAAGGTTAAAAGATACGGGTTGGAGTCATCCTCAACCAGTGTAGCTGTACCAGTGCCCGCTTAAACCATGAATATACGTGTTCCAGTGAGCCACTGGATTTCCTGATTTGTCATCTGCGTGTTTATTAGCCCACTCTGCGAGAGGCTCGCCCAGAGCTTCTCCACCAGTATGAATCCCATAAGCGATTGTAATCCGCGAGTGAAGAGATTTGTGTGTGGTAGGTTGAAGAGCACGGCGAGCAGGGCCAGCACACCGTAGATTATTGTTATCGTGGTCATCAGGCTTCTTATCCCAAGACTCTTCGGCTTCCTCGAGGTCCTCGACCCCTGCAGGTTCGCTGGGAACACTATGCGCATGGCAACCACACCCATTAAGTGGTGAGACCGTAATAAAATCCTTACGGATAATCCAAGTAACATGTATATCTTACGCCCACAAATGGGTGACGGAATCCTTTTCGGGCTAAAAGGCTTAAGTCTTATCCTTGATTTGTTAGTTTATGTCGCAGACAGATTCGCTTGAGGAGGCCGTGCTTGGGGAGCTAATAGGTGTTGACACAAGTGTTCCCCCGGGGAGGAATTATCTTGAGGCTTTAAAGGTTGCAGGTGAGAGGCTTGAGGTAGCTGGGTTCAGTGTTGAGTATCCCGTTACACCGATAAGTGTAGTTAGGTCACGTGTGCGTGGAAACGTGGTGTTGGAGGGAGAGAGGGTTAACATGGTTGCGAAGATTGTGAGGGGTGAATCGAAGAGGAGTCTGCTTTTGAACGCCCACATAGATGTTGTGCCGCCGGGTCCGAACTGGTCGCGCGACCCCTTCAGGCTAAGCGTGGAGGGTGAGAAGCTTTTTGGGCGTGGTGCATCGGATAATAAGGGCTCGGTTGCAGCCATAACCGCTGCGGCGACCCGCTTGGCATCCAACACAAGCCTTGAGGGCGAACTCATAGTTGCCTTTACATGTGACGAGGAAATTGGTGGTAGAAGCGGGTTGGGCTACTTGGTGGAAAACGGGTTAAAAGTGGATGCAGCCATAGTGGGTGATGGCTCAATTAGAACGGTGGGTATAGCTGCTAACGGGTGTATGCGTTTTGATGTTAGGGTGCGCGGGCAGGCCGCCCACTCGAGCAGGAACTGGCTGGGTGTAAACGCGGTTGAGAAGGCTACGCTCGTTGTTGACGCCTTGGCTCAACTCAACCGCAGACTGGGTGAGAAAAGGTCGAGTGTGCCAGCCGACCCCGACAGCGGCGTGGACTACCTTAGGCCAAGCCTGACTGTGGCAATGATTAGGGGAGGCGTCAAAGAGAACGTTGTACCACCGTTATGCGAGATAACAGTGGATAGGAGACTCATACCGGAGGAGAGTTGGGAGGAAGCTAGGGCTGAGGTGCTGAGTGTACTCGAAGCCCTAAAGTCAAAAGACCCCAAGCTTGACTACGAAGTGGAGTTCGAACCCCAGAATCACTTCTCATACAAGGTTTCACCGAACGAGGAAATCGTGCGGTTATACGCATCATCTTGGAGCAGGGTTATGGGTAGAGAGCCACTAATTGTAGGGGGCTTGGGGTGTGTGGATGCGTGCTACCTAGCAGCCAAGGGAATACCTGTGGTGACGGGTGGTGTGAGTAGGACTGGGAACAACGTCCACGCAAACGATGAATTCGTACTAAGAAGCGACCTCAAAAGCTTCTCGAAAATAGTGGAGTCCACAGCCCTCGACTATCTAAGGAAAAGTTGAGCTGCCAACCGTATAGCTGATTGATGCAAAACTATAGATTAGGCGATATATGTATGTCTTAGACCCATATTCCTGTTTTAAATTTTTTAGAGTTTGATGTATGTGTTTGGATTAGTCTCCGCAGTTACCGCAGAATACGCGCGTTGTGATCCAAACGTAGCCACAGTAGCTACATATATGTTGTGATTCCTCCACCCTGCATGGCTCCTCTAACCCGCATCGTGGGCAGTTGTGGGTTCTCCAATCCATATCATCAACTATAGTTAGCGGGTGTCTTATACATATTGCCCCAACGGTTGGCTAGCTGAAACCCGGTGTCGTTGCGCCAGACGCGCTCCTGTTCCTCCTGTACTTATAATGGTCCACCTTTTCAGGATGATGTCCAGATTAGAAGTGTGTAGACGTGGCAGCCAAACGTGGAAAACTGTTATTCTGTGATCAAGTGAGTGCTCAATATACCGGGGACCTGGTAAGGATGTTGACAAAAATGATTGATAAGGCCATAGGAAAACTGTTATTGAGCACAATCCCTTTTGGGAGTGTTTATCTCTAACCGAAACCCTTATTCGGAAACTACACTACATTTGTTTTAGGGTTGGTTGATATATGGTTGATAGGGTGAGGGTTTACGTCAAAAGTGAGAAGGTACCAGTGGGTGTGAGTGAGCAGCGTTCGAAAGTGGCCGTAGGTCTTGGTCCTAACACTACAGTGGATGATGTTGTGCGCAGCGTCCAGTACGACTACTTTTTACCAGACGATCAGAAGGCTCAGCTCCTCTTCATAGAGGAGCTGTGTAGGGAGAGGGGCTATGAAGTTGAGGTTGTGGATGTGACGAAGCAAGGCCTCTTAAAGAAGCTAAGCGAAATAGGTCTAACAGGTAATGTGGATTTCCCCGTGCTGGTTGCTCCAAACGGTAAGAAGGCGTCTGGAAAATCCCTTGACCACGCCATACTCCAGGAACTGTTACCAGCAGACCTCACAGGTAAAGAAATACGTGCAATAGTGTACATCAAATCTAAAAAGGGTCACGAGAAGGAGCTTGTACACAAACTCCTAGAACTACCAGAGGTCAGGGAAGCCCACCTGATACCTGGGGAATGGGATATTCTTGCAGTGGTAGGTCTGCTCCCAAGCGACTCCTCCGCTGAGAGGGCGGTGCTGGACTACGTTATAAAGAGTATACGCTCTATGGATCTTGTTGAGTCAACCTCAACAATCGTGCCCGTATACAGCTACTCCAAGCTCACTGTGCTCACAGAAGCAAGAAGAAAAGAGATCGAAAACATGTAATCCCCATAACTAATCACCACTAGTTAATGCTGTAAACAATCCAACACTTTTTAAACATCCTGAGAATGTGTATCCTTATTTAACCTTAGAGATTCTCTGCTTGTTCCGAGCCTGTATTTTTCTATACTGATTGTGATAGGCGTAGTTAATCTATATTGTGGTCGTTTTGTGTGGGTTGAACTTCTTTTCGAATCTTGACTTCCAGTGAATGTGTCTCTGGTTTTGTTGGTATAGAGCTTACTCTCATGGTGTAGGCTTAGTCCGGCCTTATGCCATAACTAATTAAGTCCTTGATTATTAAAATAAAATGTATAATATAATAGATTGTAAGAGATATATAATTTCTGATTTAGTAAAAATTATATACGCTCTAATTATAATCTAATTTGGTGTTTCCCCTTGTCTGAAGTGGTTTTGACCGCTGATAGGGGTAGCTTTACCGAGTATGGTGGTGGCAGCGCGCTTGGATACGTGGTGTGTATGCCACATAGGCTTGTTCCAAGACTGTTTATGGACAAACTCTTCACCCCTCCCGTTCAGGCGGATGAAGGTGGTAGGGCCCTACTCGCGCCGTACGCGCTTAGAAAAGTTGAAGCCACACTTGTGAATGCGGGCTTCAACGCGGTTGTAAGCCCACCCGAAAAGCTTGAGAAGGCTGTTACTCAAACCACCAAGGTTCTCGGAGTAACTGTGCACGACCCCATGGGTGTTGAGCCTGTCACCTTTAAGCTCACGATGCTATTCGGGGGCGGTAAGAGCTGGACCGCTAAATACTTTGAAGAGCTAGGCGAGAAAATACAGCGATTGAAGGAGAGGTATGGGTTTAGGACGGTTGTGGGCGGACCGGGTGCTTGGCAGCTTCAGCGTGAAAGGCCGGGATGGGTTGATGTGGTTTTCATAGGCCACGCTGAACTAGATTTTCCTCCACTAGTAAATAGCATTGTGTCGGGTAAAGATGTGCCCCGAGTGGTCTTGGGGAGGAACCCGAGGAGCGC
>CADDZQ010000030.1 GCA_902812505.1 archaeon | reverse complement strand
AGCCTTCTCCGCCTCAAATACTCTAAGTAGGTTTATCAAGTCGTGTTTGTCGCTTGGGACTATTCTGAGGGTTTTGACTGCGTTCCAATAAGAGTCGATGAATCTGCTTCTCGCTTGGTTCACCCAACCCTGCACCGCATTATGGCTTACACGTTTGCTTATGTGGGTGTAGTTGGCTGCGTAGCTGATGGACCTGAGCATACCGGCTACGTCTTTAAGTGCGAAACCCTTCTTACGCCTCTCCTCTAAGCTTTTCAGAGGTTCACCCTCAAAATCCACGATTATATAGCCTTTATTTGTTTTGAGAACTTGGCCTAAGTGGTAGTCTCCGTGAACCCGTATCTTGGTTAGTTGGAGTAGAATGTGCAGATTGCTGTCTGCTACTAATCCCTCTAGTCGTGTGGTGGATTTAAGGAGTTTTTCTAGTAGGGGTTTGTGGGTGGAATTGGTGTGCAGCGCCTTTTTACATGACTGCAGGGTCGCTTTGAGTGTTATCTCATATGTGTGTCTCCATTCTTCCACGTCGCAATTCGAAGCTGGTTCGGGGTCGAATCGTGGGTCACCCATACTCCTAGATAGGGCAAGGTGCATCTTTGCGGTTAGATACCCTAGCTGGGAGCAGTCTTCCAGAAGTGAGTGTCGGCTTTGTTGACCCATATTTTGGTTTAACATCCTTGTAAAATGCGTCCAGCCGTCGCCCGAGTTTTCGACGTATTCGAACACAGCGAACAGTAGTGCTTCGCCACGGTCACTATCATAGGTAGCATACCCCAAGGGCTCTGGCGTGCCTTCAAAATGCGCTACATGAGTTAAAAACTCCGGTACCTCAAGGTCTGGATTTACGCCGTAACCGAGGTGTCTGTACTGCTTCATAAAGTACTTTTTATCGAAGAATATTGAAACATTGCTCTGTTCAACGCCACCAGCGCTTATATTCTCCTTGGAGAACAGAGCGTCATGAGGGTTTAGACCCAAGCTGTTGAAGCTCATCCGACCATGTTCTGTTTTCAACGTTCCTCCTTTTGCAAGCCACTCTAACAATGCGACTGAGCGATAGGGAGCCTCGACTAGGTCTACAAGGATCCATGAACCCAGTTTGTCACGTATACTGTGGGGGTCACGTGATGGGCGTTTCAAATCGTTTGCGGTTACCAGGGGGATAAAGTAGGAATCTATTGTGTTTTCATCGGTTTCTACATCCACGAATGCGTAGATGTAAATTGCGCCTTCTACGCTCAGAGTGCACCAGTCTCTTAGACTTACACCAACAATTCGGCTGGATTTCTTCCCAAACCACCTCTTCGTGGGTAGAGTCTCCATTAGTGTTCGCTCTAAGCTGCGCTTAAAATCGTCGAATTCGGCTGGTAGCCCTGTCTCTTCACTCACCACGTGTCGCCTGTTGGTGAAGTGAGCTTAAACCAGAAAAATGCGTGGGGGGAGAGCGTGAAGAAGTATGGTAGTCTACCTATCTTGGGGAAGGGTACACTCGTCTGCGCCTCGATCGGCGTCCACTCCACATATTCTCTGAGGTCGAGCTCTACTGCTACTGGCTTCTTGGATAAATTGTTTACACACAGCATACTCTTACCCTTATAGCTCCGGATAAAAGCGAACACCTTGAGGTTTGGATGGTCTATGAATCTTATCTCACCTCGGCCGAGTACATCAGAGTACTTCTTTCTAACCCTAATGATTTCCTTAAGCCAGTTAAGCAGTGAAGAGCTGAGTCTACTCTGTGTTTCAACATTACGTGATTCATAGTGATAGATTGGGTTCGTTATCACTGGGGTGTAGAGTTGCTCGGGGTCGCACTTCGAAAAACCCGCGTTTCTATCTGGAGACCACTGCATTGGCGTCCTAACACCATTCCTATCACCCAAGTATATGTTGTCGCCCATGGCTATCTCATCACCATAGTAGAGAAATGGGCTCCCAGGTAGCGAGAATAGAAGCGCGTGGAGTAGTCTAATGGTGTTTTGGTCGTCGTCAATCAGTGGTGCGAGCCTCCTCCGGATACCTAGGTTTAACCTCATCTTTGGGTGCTTGACGTATTCATGATACATCACGTCTCTTTCTTCGTCGGTGACCATTTCCAAGGTGAGCTCGTCGTGGTTCCTGAGAAATGTGCCCCAATCACAGTTTTCAGGTATTGGGATAACTTGCTTGATTATGTCCACAATGGGCGTCCTATCCTCTTTTGCGAGGGCGATAAACATTCTGGGCATCAGGGGGAAGTTGAAGGCCATATGGAACTCGTCGTTACCGTTACCAAAGTAGGCTTTAGCCTCCGTGGGCCACTGGTTCGCTTCCGCTAACAGTATTGTCCCGGGGAATTCTTTATCCACCATGCTTCTCAACTCCTTAAAGTAGGCGTGTGTCTCTGGTAGGCTTTCGCAGTTTGTGCCCTCACGTTCGAAGAGGAATGGTACAGCGTCACACCTAAACCCGTCAAGGCCACGCTTGAGCCAGAAGCGTACCACGTTCTTCATTTCTTCCCGAACCTCGGGGTTATCATAATTCAGGTCGGGTTGATGCGAGTAAAACCTGTGCCAATAGTACTGTTTAGCGATGGGATCCCAAGTCCAATTAGACTTCTCAGTATCAACAAAGATTATCCTGGCCTGCGAATACTTCTTGTCGGTGTCACTCCACACAAACCAGTCGTGTTTAGGGGAGTTTGGGTTACGCGCTTCCTGGAACCAAGGGTGTTGGTCAGAGACGTGGTTTAGGACTAGGTCGGCGATAACCCTTATACCACGTCTATGAGCCTGCTCCACGAATTCATCGAAATCATCAAGTGTGCCATATTCGGGTTGGATGAAATAGTAATCCGAGATGTCATAACCATCATCTCTCATAGGTGACTTGTAGAATGGTAGAAGCCACACGCAGTCTATTCCAAGCCAAGCTAGGTAGTCGAGTTTCTGTGTTAACCCCTTAAAATCACCTACACCATCATTGTTGGAGTCGTAGAACGATTTGACGGGTATCTCGTAAAATATGGCATCCCTGTACCAAAGCCTGTTTGTTGAATCCAACAACACTTCACACACCTACTTTACCCTGAAAATATGAGCACACTGGGTTTTTGGGTTTAGTTTAACAAAATTCTCCTCACTATGCCACGTGTATCTCACTCCAGTGAGTAAGTCCTCCACAACGTACTCAGAAGTATTCACCCCAAACTCACCTAAACTTGTTCTCACTTTGGCATAATGCTCCTCAAACGGGTTAACGTTGACCACCACGAGGATCACATTAGAGTAATCATCACTCCACCTAATATAGGCCACTAAATTGGGGTTGTTAACTTCACAGAAACGGATATTCCTAAAGTTTTGGAGCGCCGGGTTCTCCCTTCTAATCTTGTTAATTCGAGTGATAAGCGGTTTTATGTTGCCGGGCGAATCCCAGTCGCGGAGCTTTAACTCGTACTTCTCGGAGTCCGCGTACTCCTCCTTACCCGGTACCCCCTTATTCTCACACAGCTCGTAGCCGCTATATATTCCGTAAACCGGTGAGAGGGTTGCTGCGAGTATGAGCCTAAGCTCAAACGCTGGTCGCCCACCGTATTGTAGTACGAAGGGGAGGATATCTGGTGTGTTCGTAAACAGGTTTGGTCTGAAGAACTCCACTATGGGCTGCGAGCTTAACTCCCTGAAGTATTGTTCTATCTCCCAGTTATAGTTCTTCCAAGTAAAATACGTGTACGACTGGGTGAAGCCGATTTTGGCTAAATGGTACATCACGTTCGCCTTCGTGAACGCTTCAGCTAGGAATATAACATCCGGGTGTTCTTTCTTAATGCCTTGGATAAGCCACTTCCAGAAGCTGAACGGTTTGGTGTGGGGATTATCAACCCTGAATATTCTGACACCCGCCTCAATCCAGAACTCAACGATACTTTTGAGCTCCTCCCAGAGCTCAGGCCAATTTGGGTTATCGAAGTTCAATGGGTAAACATCATAGTAGCGCTTCGGCGGGTTCTCAGCATATCTAATGCTACCATCGCTTCTATGATAGAACCATTCGGGGTGGTCGAGGACATACGGATGGTCGGGGGAACACTGGAAGGCTAGGTCTAAGGCTATCTCTAAGCCAAGCGACTCAGCCTTCTTGAGTAGGTGTTTAAAGTCATCTAGACTACCAAGCTCTGGATGTATACTTTTATGCCCACCCTCAGTCGAGCCAATAGCCCATGGGCTACCCGGGTCAGTTGGTGAAGGGTTTGATGAGTTATTCTTACCTCTCCGATTTGTCCTACCTATAGGGTGGATTGGAGGAAAGTAGACAACGTCGAAACCCATGCGGGCGATGTCTTCAAGCCTTGCTTCTACGTCTTTAAAGGTACCGCTTCGCTCAGGCGAGCGTGTCTGGGAACGTGGGAACATCTCGTACCACGCGGAGAAGCCGGCCTTCGACCTGTCTACCATAACCTCTAAATCGGGGGTGAATCTTACACTACCATGCTTCCTAGAACACCTCCTGGTCGCATCCAGTAAGCCTTTAGCTGTGACCGCTTTATATATCGAGTCTGCACCAGAGTCTCTAATCTTTTTTATTGCGTTGCTGATTATAGCTGAATCCCCCGCGTCTGCTAGGCGCATGTATCCTCTTAAGATGTTTAGACCATCCTCCAAATCCACGCTTATATCCTCACCGCTTGAGAGCCATCTTTCGAATCCCTTTGACCACGTCTGATATTCATCCACCCACGCCTCCAGCGTGTACATGGTTGAACCAAGCTCCAAGAGAGTATAGTTTCCCACATAGCGATCCTCACCCACTTGTTTCATAGGAATCCTAAGCCAAACTTCACTAGAAGGGGGCTTAACCAACAAGTCTACACAAACAGCCTTTTCACCCGTCGTGAACACTTCCGCGTCAACTTTCAACACATCGCCAACAATCCTCTTTACAGGATACTTTCCGCCATCAATCATTGGGTGCACATCCTGAATTACAATATCCCCTTCACGCCCAATCATGAGGTTATCAATTGAGCGGCGCTATAAAAGGCATACCCAGTGTTAAAACCAACACGCTAAGAATCCCACATGCGCTTTAGCCATGGATCAGTAATGACTCTAGGGGTACCCCTCAACCTCCGAAGCCGAAATACGTAACACCTGCCGTAAAGGTATAATTCTATTCTACTGTTTACTGTTAGGGTGCGATTCCTTAGTAGCCTCGGTGCTCTCCTTGGCAGGCTGGGTTTTGTTTGTTTTGTTTTCAAATACAAGCGCCCCTAGGGGGGGTAGGGTTATCTTAATCGAGTAGGGGAATCCGTGGAAAGCACACTCCTCGGCATTCACGCCTCCCATGTTGCCCACACCGCTTCCACCGTACTCCTTGGCGTCCGTATTCAACACCTCCCTGTAAAACCCTAGATGGGGAACACCCACCCTGTAATCTGTGCGGGGTATGGGTGTCATGTTGTAGACAAAGAGTAAAAAGCTTTCATGGTTCTTAGACCAACGCAGAAAGCTTATCACACTCTGCTCAACATCCCTGAAATCAACCCATTGGAAACATGAGGGGTTGCTTTCGGATTCGTGAAGCTCTCCTCTAGATGTGTAAAGGTGGTTTAGGTCGCGAATTAGACGTTGAACACCGCTGTTAGCTTGGTTGTTGAGCGCATCCCACTCAAGACCCAGGTGTTCATCCCATTCCCCCCTCTGTGCAAACTCATTACCCATGAATAAGAGCTTCTTGCCGGGGTGCCCGAACATGTATGCATAGCACAGCCTGAGGTTCGCGAATTTCCGCCATTCGTCCCCGGGCATCTTCTCGAGCATTGAGTGTTTCCCGTGCACAACCTCGTCGTGGGATAGGGGTAACACGAAGCTCTCACTGAATGCGTACCATAAACTGAATGTGAGCTTCCCATGCTCATACTTCCTATATACTGGGTCCGTTGAGAAGTAATCTAGGGTGTCGTGCATCCAACCCATGTTCCACTTGAAATCGAAACCCAAGCCGCCCGCGTGCACGGGTTTCGTGACGTTGGGCCAAGCAGTCGACTCTTCGGCTACGATTACCGCCCCAGGAAAACGGCTGTGCACCACCCTGTTGAGGTTTTGGATAAACTCTACAGCCTCAAGGTTCTCCCTACCACCATACTTGTTGGGTCTCCACCTCCCCGGCGGCCTCGAGTAGTCTAGGTAAAGCAGAGAGGCCACAGCGTCCACACGTAGGCCGTCAACGTGGTACTTTTCAAACCAGAAGAGGGCGTTCGAGACGAGATAGTTTCTTACCTGGTTCTTAGCGTAGTCGAAAATATATGTGTCCCAATCGGGGTGCTCCCTCCTCAACTCGTCTTCTGATTCGTAGAGGTGGGTCCCATCAAACAAGCCAAGACCCCAATCATCCTTCGGGAAGTGGCCCGGAACCCAGTCGAGTATTACGCCAACTCCCTCTCTATGTAGTGTGTCAACGAACTCCATAAATTCAAATGGTGAGCCAAACCTGGCTGTTGGAGAATAGTATCCGGTTACCTCATACCCCCATGAGGAGTCGAGGGGGTGCTCCATTATGGGTAAAAGCTCCACGTGTGTGAAACCCATGTTTTTAACGTAGCTTGCGAGAGCCTTCGCGAGCTCCGGGTACCTAGGTAACACGTGCGATGTGGTCTTCTCCCCCATCCATGAACCGAGGTGAACTTCATATATGGATATTGGCTCATCATTGTGCTCACGCTTAGCTCTTGAGGAAAGCCATTCTTGGTCGCCCCAAGCGTAATGAGATAAATCACAGACAACCGAGCCAGTGTGTGGACGCATCTCACACCTGAAGGCGAAGGGGTCCGCCTTCTGCTTAATTTCACCCTCCCCGAATTTTACAGCGAACTTGTACACTTCCTCCTCTGATATACGCGGGACGAACAGCTCCCAAACGCCTCCCTCCCTACGGATCATGGGGTGAGCCCCAATCTTCCAGTGGTTAAAGTTCCCGATCACACTCACAGCGCGAGCGTTAGGAGCCCATACAGCAAACCTAACACCCTTGACACCCCCACGTGATTCTAAGTGTGCTCCGAAGGTGTCGAAGCTGCGCTCAAGTTCCCCCTTACCCCACAGGTAGAGCTCGAACTGCGTTATACTAGGCTCAAACGAGTATGGGTCTTCGAACTCGTGAATATACCCTGCCCTGTCCCTAAAGCTAACAGTGTACCCCAGCTCAGAAACCTCCTGACCCATCTCGGCTACGTAGAACCCCCTATCGTGTATTTTACTCAGCGGTGAAACACGTCCTTTACCATCCTTTATCCAAGCACTAACAGCTAGCGGTAAATAGCATCTAACAGTGAGCCTCTCACCTTCCAGGTGGGGGCCAAGCACCAGATCAGGCCTATCATTATCGAAGCTAACGATACTTAACACGTCATTTTCACTGATACCTCTATCTGAACCGTTCAATCCATCAACCTGCACACGTGTTACGTCAACATCTGTAATAAATATTACGAGGTACCCCAACACCGTCTAGATGCTGCTCAGAAGTGTTTTGTGGTTTTGTTGCTTTGTTGCACAAATATTGTTGATTATCATGTTTGTGTAGACAAGTTATGTATAAAAACTATGTATTTATTTACATTATCATACCACTTATGCAACAAAGCAGGTTTTGTGGACTCATACCAATTGTGAGTATTGTGTTAATGATCCTTAAAGAAGGTTGTAGGTAGCAGGCTTTAAATTCGCACACGTAATCGCTGAGTTGTGTGGTCACCTGATTTGTGCGCCAACACAACCCATGATAATGGTGTGAGGTTCAGTGTTTGGGCACCCAACCATAGGAGTGTATCTCTCGTTATATATGGAAACCATGGCAGACGGGTTCTACCGATGGTTAGGGGTAAGAGGGGCTACTTCTCCCTTGAGTTGGATGATGTAGCCCCCAACATGGAATATAAGTATTTGTGTGGGGACGTAGAGGTTCCCGACCCCGCGTCTAGGTTCCAACCCCGGGGTGTCCATGGCCCCTCAATGGTGGTTAACCCAACCTTTGCTTGGGGGGATGGGTCTTGGAGGGGTGTGGGTAGAGAGGACCTAGTGTTGTATGAGTTGCACGTCGGTGTTTTCACTCCTGATGGAACCTTCAGCTCGGCGGCTTCACGCCTCGACTACTTAAAGGATTTAGGTGCCACTGCGGTTGAGCTGATGCCTGTGGCCCAGTTCGCGGGGGCACGTAACTGGGGTTACGATGGTGTTTTGCCCTACGCTGTTCAGAATAGCTATGGTGGGCCGGATGGGTTGAAGAGCTTCGTTAACGAGGCGCATAGAAGGGGGCTGGGCGTGATACTCGATGTGGTTTATAACCATATTGGCCCAGAGGGGAACTATATGGATACCTTGGGACCCTACTTCTCCAAAAGGTACTCTACGCCCTGGGGTAAGAGTTATAATCTGGATGAGGCTGGCTGTGATGAGGTTAGGAGATTCATTATTCAGAATGCACTATACTGGGTGTACGAATATCACATGGATGGGCTGCGCCTCGACGCTGTGCACGCCATCTACGATTGCTCGCCGAGACACATAGTCCAGGAGATATGCGAGGCGGTCAAACACGCACAGACTGAGCTGGGGCGAAACCTAGTTGTGATTGCTGAAAGCGACCTAAATGACCCGAGAATCGTCAGGTCACCCCAGAAGTGTGGTTATGGAGCCGATGCGCAGTGGTGCGACGACTTCCACCACTCCCTCCACGTTTACCTAACGGGCGAACGCACCGGTTACTACCAAGACTTCCATGGGGTTGAGGATCTAGCCAAGGCGCTCACCATGGTGTTCGTGTATGACGGCGTGTACTCCAGCTTCAGGGAGAAGACTCATGGGGCGCCCGTTGGTGACTTGGATGGGTGTAGCTTTGTTGTGTACTCCCAGAACCACGACCAGGTGGGCAACAGAGCTGATGGTAAGAGGTTGCTCACACTTGTAGGTGAACTCAAAGCAAAGATGGCTGCTACGCTGACGATTCTTTCACCCTACATACCCCTTATTTTTATGGGTGAAGAGTACGGTGAAACAAACCCATTCTACTTTTTCTCAGACTTCACCGACCCAAAAACAGCTGAGGCTACGCGTCAAGGCAAAAAGAGGGAGATGGGGGAGCACTACGTTGACCCACAGTCATCTGTATCCTTTGAAAGCTCGAAGCTCGATTGGCACAAAACCCAAACACATATGGGCAAACAATTTCTAGACTACTATAGGCATCTAATCGCTATAAGAAGACGATTCAACCTCCAGTGTAGAAGGAATGTGAAGCTACTCCACACAGAGAACTACCTTCACGTAGCTAGGGATGAAGTTAACCTATTACTGGTCTTCGAGGGCTCCGAAATAACGTGCGGTAACTGGACCCTAGAGGAGAGTGTTGGTGATTTCCCAAAACATGTAAGTGCTGGCAAACATATGTTTAGAAATGGAATAGCGGTATACATCGAAGCCAAGTGAGCTACCCCGCCCTCAACAGTGGATCAAAAATTTGTGCCTAAGGCTCTGTTGATGCTAAGGGTGATCTTTGACCTACCGTGAAGGGTAAGGTTTTGGAAGTTTCATAAAAGCTAAAACAGCTATTACTCAGCCCGACTTTGAACCTAAAAGTGCACTACTCTAGCATACTCTACGGTCACGATAAAACCGTCAACCATGCTTGAACATTCCTTTGGTTTACAATAACAGGCGCCAAACCAACAAAGAAGGAATATGAGTGTTAAGGTTGCAGGGCCTGAAAAGTAAGACTCGGTTAACTCCACCCCACATTCTAATGGTGATGTTTGTTGACTTGTGAGCGTGTTCCACAAATAGTGGTTGAGGGTTGGGTGCGGCGAAACTTTTACCTGATACAAGTTGCCAGGTTTAGCCTAAATGTTAGTACTGGGTGTGTCTACTGGAACTTCAATTGTTTACGGCTGTACGTGTTACTTACCGCCGCTCTTTTTCTCCTGCTTTTCTCTTTCCCAGCGGTCAAGCCAGTTTCCCTGAACATAGAGCGCGTTTATGCCTCCACCATCCACGAGTGGCGCCGCGCCGCTCCTGTTGCGTCTACTGTTTCGCTCAACTACTCTTCCAACATAGCGGATCAAGTAGTAAGTTGAAGGGTAAATCACTATGGTGAGTGTAGCTATTGATGTCAGGTACAACCAGAGGATTCCCCTAAAGAATATGTATGTGTAGAGCCACCCGAAGAAGAGTATGATACTACCCACTAGGGCTGTTTGGATCACTAGCCACTTCTTTCTGTGTCGTTCAATACGCGCCTCCTCCTTTTCCTCACGCTTCCTAGAAACCTTCGGCACACACAATAAGCGTTCATACACAATTTAAAGTTTTGTATAGGCCATAAGATACCCCACGGTTAATCTGGCAGGGTCTCCCTAGAAACTCTAACATGTTGCATTCGTTGTTACGAAATTGTACCCTAAACAATTGGCTATCCCATGACAACACAGTGCCCTGTACAAGGTCCTTTACCGTCGAGGTTTTAGCCTCCGTTTTGCATTGGGTTAAAATAGGGACGCTTGGATGGTTATTTATGCTCAGGTATAGGGATAGGCCTCTTCGTCCTGGTTATTCTTATCCTCTGGGTTCAACATGGTTTGAGGATGATGATGGTGTTAACTTCGTTCTCTTCTCGGAGAACGCTTCCTCAGTTGACCTTTTGTTGTATCATACCCCAAATGACACTCAACCAAGTGAGGCTATAAGTGTTAGGCAGAGGACGGGTGACCTGTGGCACGTTTTTGTACCCGGTGTTCGCCCTGGGCAGCTTTATGCGTACAGGGTTGATGGGCCATATAAGCCAGAAATGGGATTCAGGTTTAATCGTAATAAGGTCTTGATAGACCCCTATGCTAAGGCGATCACTGGTAGCTTGTTGTGGGATGACTCAGTGTTTGGCTATAGGATTGGTGACCAGGCGGCCGATCTCTCATTCGATGAGCGTGCTTCGGATAGGTTTGTGCCTAAGTGTGTGGTGGTTGACCCCTTTTTTGAGTGGGATGACCACAATTTTCTGAGGAGGAAGATCCCGTGGAGTGATACCGTTATTTATGAGGCGCATGTTCGAGGCATTACTAAGCTTAGGTATGATCTCCCAGAAGCTTTACGCGGCACCTACGCTGGGCTCGCTACACGAAACGTTATTGACCACCTGAAGGAGATGGGTATAACCACGCTTGAGCTCATGCCTGTGCACCACTTCGTTGATGACAGATTCCTAGTCGAGAAGCAGTTGAAGAATTATTGGGGATACAATACACTGGGCTTCTTCGCACCTGAGTGCAGATATTCGAGCTCTGGTTGCTTGGGTGAGCAGATGGTTGAGTTCAAGAATATGGTGAATGAGCTACACAATGCTGGTATAGAGGTGGTCATAGATGTGGTATTCAATCATACCGCTGAGGGCAATCACTTGGGTCCAACCCTGAGTTTTCGGGGCATCGATAACACCTCCTACTATATGTTGGTGCCCGATAACCCACGTTACTATCTCGACTTCACTGGTACGGGTAACACGCTGAATCTGAGCCATCCGAGGGTGCTTCAAATGGTGCTTGATAGTCTAAGGTACTGGGTGAGTGAAATGCATGTGGACGGCTTCAGGTTTGACTTGGCTGCGTCGCTTGCACGCGAACTCTTCAGTGTGAACATGCTCTCCACCTTCTTCGTAACACTCCAGCAGGACCCAATACTCTCCAAGGTTAAACTCATAGCGGAGCCGTGGGATGTTGGCCCCGGTGGCTACCAGGTAGGCAACTTTCCCTATCTGTGGGCGGAGTGGAACGGTAAGTTCAGGGACACTGTTCGTAGGTTCTGGCGTGGGGAGGCAGTGGTTTACAGCGAGCTTGCGAACAGGCTCCTAGGGTCACCCGACTTGTACTTGGGGAGTGAGCGCACTCCATTCGCGAGTATTAATTATGTGACCTCCCATGATGGGTTCACGCTCGAGGACCTCGTGAGTTATGACTCGAAGCACAACGAAGCAAACAAGCTAGGTAACAGTGACGGTATGAATGACAACTTTAGCTGGAACTGCGGCGCCGAAGGTCCAACCGATGATGCGGGTGTGCTTGCGTGCAGGGAGAAGCAGAAGAGGAACCTTGTCATCACTCTATTCATCAGTCAGGGGGTGCCCATGGTTCTTGGTGGAGACGAACTGGGGAGGAGTCAACGTGGGAATAACAACGCGTTCTGTCAGGATAACGAGATAAGCTGGTATGATTGGAGGTTGGATGAGCGCAAAATGGGTTTCCAGCTTTTTATGAGAAGCGTTGTGCACTTCTTTAAGGCCCATAGAATCTTTAGGAGGGCGAGGTTTTTCCAAGGCAGGAAGCTTTTCGGCTCCCCATTTAAGGATGTGACATGGTTTGGTCTCGATGGGAGTGAAGTGAGTGAGGCTCAGTGGAATTCGTCAACGCAGACCATAATTTTCGTGCTTGAGGGCGGCTCCATGGATGAGGTAAACGAGTTCGGAGAAAGGGTTGCAGACGACTCCTTCCTGATAATCCTGAACGGCAATCCAAACAATGTGAAGCTGAAGATACCCCACGTAGGCAAAAAGTGGGAGCTCGTTTTGCATCCATATACTAGAAACCTAAAAACCCAGGAATTAACAGTGGAATCAGGGACCGAGCTCGAGGTTGAGGGTAGGTCAGCACTTGTGTACAGAAGGGTTGAAGCATGAGGGTGCTCTCAACATACAGACTTCAGCTTAACAGGGAATTCCCCTTCGCGAGTGTGATAGGGCTACTGGAGTATTTCTCAGAGCTTGGTGTGACCCACCTCTACCTTTCACCAATCCTAAAAGCCAGACCCGCTAGCACCCACTGCTATGATGTGGTCGACCACTCCACCATAAATGAGGAGTTGGGCGGCGAGCAGGGCTACCGCATACTATTAGAGGAAGCTAGGAAATGGGGATTAGGCGTCATACAAGACGTGGTCCCAAACCATATGGCCGTACACCAAGCAAACTGGAGGCTTATGAATGTACTTGAAAAAGGCGTGCAGAGCAAGTACTCGGAGTACTTTGACATCGACTGGGTCAGCTCTAAACGCGTGGTTCTACCCATACTCGAGGCCGACGCGGAGCAGCTCATACGCCAAGGGAAAATAAGGCTTGGGCTCACTCACGGCGTACCATCCATAATCTACCAAGACAAGTGTTTTCCGATAAATCAGGAAGGCCTAGATGTATTACGCCATGCTGGCCCTATCGATGACCAAACCCTTGATAGGCTTGACCCGGCTCTAGTCAAAGAGGTTTTGGCCCGCCAATACTATACTCTTTCATCGTCGAGTGTTCAGCCAAATTATAGGAGGTTTTTCAATGTTAATGAACTCATAGGTGTGAACGCTGAGAAAAAGTGGGTGTTCGACGAGTCGCATAGTATCTTTTCGAAACTCGTGGATTTGGGTGTTGATGGGTATCGAGTGGACCACATAGATGGATTAATGTATCCTTCCTCCTACCTTGGGTGGCTACACAACCTTGTAGGTGATGCCTACGTGGTCGTGGAGAAGATTCTCACAAGTGATGAAGAACTCAGAAGAAACTGGGATTGTAAGGGTACAACAGGCTATGACTTCATGAATAGTGTCAACCAGCTATTCATAGATGAGAGTAGCGCCTCCCACTTCACTAGGATCTACGAGGAATTCATAGGAAGAAAAATCGATTTTGAATCGTTAATCCTAGAAAAAAGAAGATTCGTCATAGAGCATCTTTTGAGAGCGGAGTTTGAAAGGGTCTTCAGAGAGTTTGCAGCGAGGATTCCCAACTTCGATGCTATACGTGAAAGGCTCCTCCAATTCATACTCAGACTCCCAGTGTATCGAACATATATCGAGGGCACCACGATTAGCGATGAGGATATGCGTTTAATTAGTTCCATCGATCCCGATGGCTTGATTCTCAGCTTGATCAATAAAAGTCGAGAGACCTTTCTGAAACTCCAGCAGATATTGCCAGCAGCAACCGCTAAGGGCTACGAGGATAGCGTTCTGTTTGTGTACAACAGGCTGATATCGCTGAACGAGGTAGGCGGGAACCCCTGGATCTTCGGGTGTGGGGTTGATAGGTTCCATGAGTTCAATATGGGACGGCTCACTCACTGGCCACTCTCTATGTCGGCAACCTCCACTCATGACTCCAAGCTCAGTGAGGATGTGCGCTGTAGACTCGATGTTCTCTCACAGATGCCAACCGAGTGGTCTAGCTTCATAAAAAAGTTGAAGAACTTGTTGAGTCCCCGTGTTGACCCCAACGATGAGTATAGGCTTTATCAAACACTCGTGGGCACATGGCCTAAGGAGGGTTTGAGTCCCGACTACAGGGAGCGTGTACGCTCGTTTACGCTTAAGGCTATGCGGGAGGCGGGTGAGAGCACATCGTGGGTTCACCCCAACACAGGGTACGAAGAGAGGGTTTTGAATCTAATAGACGAATTATTCGAACGGAAAGATGCTAGGCTCCTAATTGATAGGTTTGTTGAAAGGGTTGCCCCTCTTGGTATGCTCTACTCGCTCTCAACTCTCGTACTGAAGATGACCTTGCCAGGAGTGCCAGATATCTATCAGGGGTGTGAGTTATGGAGATTTCTACTCACAGACCCAGATAATAGGAGACCAGTTGACTTCGCACATCTAAGGCGGGTGCTTAAAGATGTAAAAGAAGATTCTGATGCTGGAAGGCTAATGAGAGATTTGTATAGTGGTGGGATTAAGATGTATGTCACCACACGCCTCCTACACCTTAGAAGGGAATTACCAGAAGTCTTCCAATACGGTGACTATGAACCTATCCCAACTACGAGTAAGCTCGTGGGTTACATGCGAGCTAAGCGCGTCGCTGTAGTAGTTCCCAGACTAGTTGTCAGCTCAGCCTTCCCACTCTATGGTCAAGTTTGGGGCGACGAATCTATTAAAATTGACGCTGGGAATTACTTTGATGTATTCACGGAGACAGAGGTTAAATCGAGTGGGTATGTGCCGCTCTCAAGTGTCTTTTCCGAGTTACCGCTCGCTGTGCTCATGAAAGGAGAATGATACCGTGGCATATAGTATTTAGCATGAATGTTGCAGGGTTAATGTGTCATGTCACAGTATGGTGATAGAATCATTAATTCAAAGTTATTTCTATTTCTATAAGTTTTAGCGAGTATATTTTATATAAGCTCATTTTTTAGGTAGAATTTATATATTTCTTTACGCGTTCTAGTTACGCTGAGTTACGATGAGCGGAAATGAAGGTTCTGAATCACTATTTCCTAATCTGCGAAGAGGTGTGCTGGGTCTGAAGGAGGTTTATGGTCAGGCGATGGGTGTGACGGCTCCCCTTGGAAGCGTTGTCTCAACAACTACTGCTGCAGTGGTTTATGCTGGTGCCGCGGTACCTCTTGCAACCGTTATGGCCTTCTTGGGCAGTGTTTTGTGGATATGGATACTCACCCGCTATTCTAATAAGCTCGCTAGCCCGGGGGGCTACTACTCGTTTTCAAGCGGGGCTTATGGCTCTAAGAAGCTTAGCCTCTTCGAAGCACTCACGGAGGTCGCCGCATACGTGTTCCTTAACGCATTCGACGCTGTGGCCGTCTACCTCCTACTCGAGGTGGCGGGCACATTCTTCGGGATAACCGTGCCTTCGGCCTACGCAGTATTAGCCGTGGTTTTCACGGTTGCCTACCCAACACTCATCAGCCTTACAGATGTGAAATCACTTATGGGTAGGGTTGTTATGGTTGGCTCTACACTCGAAGTTCTCCTACTAATAGGCTTCTTTGCGTATGAAGTAGTAGAGCATGGCTTCCCCTTTGTACCATTCGAACCTTCAGCCATGACGAGCGGTGTAAGCGGGCTTGCGACGGCCTTTATATTAAGTCTGGTCAGCATATCAGGGGCTGGAACAGCCACCTACCTTGGGGAGGAGACACGTGTGCCCACCAAAACAATCTCAAGGGGAATGTGGCTTGCGCTCTTACTTGGCGGGTTATCCATGATCCTCGGCTCATATGCCATAGTTGTGGGTTGGGGTATCACTCACGTATCGAGTTTGACGAATAGTCCACAGCCTCTCTTCCAAGAGATTGGTGGGGTGAGCGTTGCGGCCTTGGCGGTCACGGTTGTTTTGGCCTTAAACAGTCTACTTGTTCAAAACATTGGAGTTACTGTTGGTGCTGCAAGAATTCTTTTCAACCTAGCGAGGGAGAAGAGTGCACCCAAAGCGTTTGCGAAGGTGAAGGCTAACGGTCAGCCGCTGACAGCCACTTTATTAGTCGGCCTCATCACCGGCCTCCTAACCCTAATATCGGTGCTATGGCTCGGCGTAGTCGGTGCCTTCGCCGTGCTCGGCGTCCCACTATCAGCATTATGGGTTCTTGGCAGAACTATTGATACAATGGGTCTACCACTCTTTTTAAAGAGGATTGAGAGGGTTTCGCTCGGGGTTGTCGTGGCCTCTGTAGCCATGGTAGCCCTAAACCTATGGGGCATATTCGAAACCTTCTATCCCCCCGCCTTTGCGGCTTCAGTGCTCATGGGATGCTTTGGGACCACGTATATAATCTGGTATAGGATATGGGGTTCTAAGGGTAACGCTGGACAGCTAGTGGTGGATGAAGACTGCTCGGTTGTACCGCTCACACACAAGATTGAAAGACTACGCGGCGAAAAGGGAGATGTGCCATGATTTCCACCCCACTGATTAAATTCGCGGCTGTGTTCACGCTAGCTTATCACGCTTCCTCAAGCTCTAGTGTAAATGTGGCAATTTCCTTATGTAAACATATTCTTATCTTAAAGATATTCAATAGTCTAAGCGGTAACCTCTAAATAACGTCTACGTGTTTACGCGAGTAACTTCCGCATCTCAATGCTTCTCAGGGTTTTTAACAAAACTAATAGAGCCGCCTCATACTTCACAAATGGATGTTTGGGTGAGGAACTGCCCCGTCCCAATGCACTTGGTGTGTGTTCTACGATTCCTGTATACTATTCAACAGAATGATTAGCATTATAGTGTGCGGAGACATTCAAACCATAACATATACATCACAGGGGCAAGCTATTTGCTCTTATAGTTTAGATTTTCAACAGTGTTTGCCTTAGAATTTCGTGTTAAATAGACTGGTTTTTGCTAGGTCTATTACTTCGTCTCCTTGACCGTTTAAAACGGCCTTTATTAGGTATAGGCCGAATCCTGTGAGCTCCTTCCATGTGAGTTTGGGTGGGGTTACCAACTCGTTTCTGTTTACCACTACATCG
>CADDZQ010000029.1 GCA_902812505.1 archaeon | reverse complement strand
CATCACTTACAGGTGGGTCAGAGCGGTAAGACTGTGTCACCCAAACTCTACTTCGCAGTGGGTCTCTCTGGCGCCATACAGCACTTGGTGGGCATGCAGAACTCGGAGGTCATAGTGGCTATAAACATCGACAAGGAGGCTCCCATATTCAAGGTTTGCACGTATGGTATAGTAGGCGACCTTTTCGAAGTTGTGCCCTTGCTCATAGACGAAATAAAGCGTGTTCGAATCGAGAGAACACTTACCAAGGAATCTGTGAAGGCTGAGAGTGCGGGTGAGCGCTGAACACTCTTTAAAATGGTTAATAAAAACCTTTTTCACGTGTAGCCGATAAGTGAAGGGTTAGGAGCCTCTGAGCCTTAAATAGGGGGTTTGAATTAGAGTATCGTATGCGTTTGCGCGAGTTGGCGAGGTTTTCCGTTGATAGTGGCGATCTGAGTCAGACTGATCGTCAGGTCTACGAGTTCATGTTGAATTCTGGTCTTCGCCTGAGTTTCCAGGGTCTTAGAAGATCCCTTCGCATCCACCAGGAGTCTCTTTCGCGGAGCCTAAAACGCCTCGTGGATATGGGATTGGTTTCCAAGGTTGGGGACGAGTATGTGGTGGAGCACAGCCCGGTTGACTCGGCCTCCGACTGGTATGTCGTAATAGAATCTGTTTTACCGTACAACGTGGACGTTCGGGGTGTGGCCTCAGCCATGAAGGAGAAGTGGTTCAGAGACCTTAGATGGCTTGGAGCGTCAGCTGACGGTAGGAGGCTTGTCTGGATTAGTGTAGATGGCTCCATAAAAGTCATGGTTCGATTCATCGATAACGAGGTGGTTGTGGAGACGGATGCATATACCAGTGATAAAGTCACCCAGGCCATCAAGCTTTCACACGAAGTGTTCGAACACCTATCCAAAATAGTCTCTAAGGGGAGCATACTCCCCCACACATCGAATTAGGCGTGACCTATCTTCGACATGCCTAGTCGTTAAATACTTTCCACGCGATAAGTGTGTGATGACGACAATAGTTGGTATAAAAACGGTTAAGGGCGTTGTTTTAGCGTCAGATAAGCGTGCGAGTAAGGGGTTCTTTATCGCCTCCAAGGATGCGCAGAAGATCTTCAAGATTGACGAGTACACGGCTGCGGCGATTGCTGGACAGGTCTCAGACGCGGAGTACCTGGTCAACCTAGTTAAGGCTCAGAGGAAGCTGATACACCTTGAAAGAGGTTTTAGGCCGTCGGTTTATGAAACAGCGAAGCTAATAGCCAACGCGGCTTACTCTGGCCTAAGGAGTTACGCACCGTTCCTAGCCGAGTTCATAATTGCCGGGGTCGACACTGAGCCCAGGCTATACTCTACTGATGTTAGCGGCGCCATATCGCCTGAATCCTTTGTATCTAATGGTTCAGGGTCACCCATAGCTTACGGGGTTCTGGAGTCCTCATACGCGGATACTCTCTCATTAGATGAAGCCCAAGAGGTCGCCAAGAAGGCAGTTCAAGCCGCGATGCAGCGTGACCCCGGCTCTGGTGACGGTGTGGAGGTAGTGGTCATACCAGTTGGGGGTGTCCAGTGATGCAGTCTGGATCGGAGAGGTTCCCACCATTCTTCTATGGCCCTGAGGGTAGGCTGATACAGGTCGAGTATGCCGCTGAGGCGGTGAGTCGTGGGTCGACAACTGTGGGTATCAGAACCGATAGGTTCGCCATACTCGCAAGTCACGTCAGACCTCCCAGGGAACTCGTTGACCCGTACGACAAGATATTCGAGATTGACGAGCACGCTGGCGCGACTGGTAGTGGGTACATAAGCGACATGTTGAGGCTGATAGACGAACTCAGGCTCGAATCCCAGCAGCACAGGTTGTATATTGGTTCACCAATAGACATCTTCACTCTCGCAAAGCGTGTAGGTCAATACATCCATGAATTCACACTCTACGCTGTCAGGCTCCCAGCTGCATCACTGATTATTGCTGGCGTTGATCAGAGGGGTGTTCACCTCTTCCAAGTGGACCCCTCGGGGACATTCTCACGGGGAGCGGCGTTCGCGGTTGGCAGGAACAGCGACAAGGCATTGGACTATATAATAAAGAACTATTCGAATGACCTTGGATTCGAGGACGCAAAGAAGCTTGCTGAGAAGGCGGTTGAAACCGCGATAAGCGAGAAGCCTCTTCTACAGGTTGGGTACGTCGAGGCCGAAAAGAAGCGGTTCGTCAAGCAGTCGTGAGCGTTACACCAACCTACTCTTCTTTTCCAAATATGCCAACCACGGCTCTGAAGCCAAGCTTCTGGTAGAATGATGAAGCTATCTTGTTCTGGAATGGGAACTCTGCCATTATAACGCCTGCACCCTTCTTTTTGAGCTCCTCCGTTGCCTTCCTTACAAGGTTTTCACCAAGCTTCTTCCTTCTGTGCTCGGGCATAACATAGAAGTCGGTTATAACACCGCTCACCTTGGGCTCGTAGAATGGTCTGCGGCGTATCTCCGCCATTATGACGCCTATTATCCTATCTTTGTCTTCGGCAACCAACACTACGTAGCTCTCCTTCTTGGTCTCCAAAGCCTCCCTACACGTCTTCTCAGCGTCCGCGGATGCCTCCTCACTCACCTTAAGAAGCGGGTCGAACTCCTCATTGAGCTTCTTAAGCCTAAGTATGAGTTTGACTATCTGCTCCATATCCCCACGCGTCGCGGCCCTTATCCTAAAACCCTTTGATTCGTCCACCACCCTAATCATCCCCTGGTAGAGGCTCTATGTAGCCCATCTCCATAGACCTCTCAACTATGAACCTTGATTTGCTTATAATCATCTGGGCCTGCTCATAGAACTCCCTTTTGGTTAGATTTCTACGAGCCAACCCCTCCTCCACAAGTTTGGAGGCAACCGCAGCTGCTACACGTGGATATACTTCCCACTCCTCCATCGTGGGTATTATGTAGTCATCCCTGAGACCCTTCTCCTCAGCGAAGGCGGCAAGCTCCTCCGCCGCGGCAATAACAACCGAGTCGGTTATCGTCCTACACCTAGAATCCAGCGCGCCACGGAAGACCGCTGGGAAAACCAGGCTGTTGTTAACTTGGTTTGGGAAATCCGACCTACCCGTGGCGATTATTCTAGCACCCGCCTCCCTGATTTCCCATGGCCAGATTTCGGGTGTGGGGTTGGCCAGCGCGAAAACGATCGAGTCATGGTTCATCTTGGAGACCCACTCCTTCTTTATGACGCCTGGCCCAGGTTTTGAGGCCGCGATAAGCACGTCCGCGCCCTTAAGCGCCTCCTCCACTCCTCCCCTAACGCCGATCTTATTGGTCTTTATACCCAATTCATACTTGAGCGGGTGTTTAAGCATCAACTCATCCATATCCTCTCTCTCCGCGTGTAGCACACCCTTCGAATCCACGAGTACAAGTTTACCGGGGTCTGCGCCAGCGGCTATAAGAAGCCGTGCGGTGGCAATGTTCGCCGCCCCCGACCCGAACAGAACTATGACGGTGTCAGCAAGCCTCCTATCTGTAAGTTTGAGTGCATTTATTAGAGCGGCAAGCGACGCCCCAGCTGTCCCCTGCTGGTCGTCGTGCCACACCGGTATATTCATGCTTGACCTCAGGTCGTCGAGTATCTGGAAGCATTTGGGTGACTCTATATCCTCCAGGTTTATACCCCCGAACGCTGGTTCAAGCGCCATAACGGTCTGCTTTACCCTGGCCGCATCCTGTGTTCCAAGGGGTATTGGCACAGCGTTCACTCCTCCAAGATACTTGAATATGAGCGCCTTCCCCTCCAAGACTGGTAGGGCTGCCTCTCCACCTATGTTGCCGAGTCCTAGAACCCTGCTACCATCACCAACAACAGCTATAGTGTTCCATCTACCCGTCAACTCGAATGAGAGGTCCTTGTTCTTGCTTATCTCCATGGATACCGCGGCCACACCGGGGGTGTACCAGTAGGAGAAATCCTTGAGACCAGTTATGGGCACTTTGGGGAGAACCTCAACCTTACCAGCGTAGTGCTTCGCATATTTGAGGGCGAGAGTGTACCACTGGTTTTTATCAGGATTACCACCCTCGTTAGAAGCCTGTCCAGCCGAGTTATCCAAGCCCAACCACAAACGGATAACGCGGCTACCTAAATATGTTTTACTAAAATGATTTTGGATTCAACTCACCGTGCCCCGTAGGTTGAGCTTGTTTGCACTCTAAATAGTACGATTTAAGATGGTTGGGGGTGTTTTAGAGGTGTTGTTGACCCGTTAACCCCTAATTGGTTGTATCCAGTGATGTGTTGTTTACAGATTGATTATTAATCCGTTGAAGGGATGGGTTCTATGAGTCAAGGATCTCGGTCACCGCATCAATAAGGTTGTTGAAGACTAGGTCTGCGTGTTGTATTCTGAGTTTCCCCCTGTTGACCACTATGGCGAGTGCCCCAAGCTTCTTCGCGGGGATCGCATCATAGTCTGAGTCGCCTACCACTGCTCCCATCGCGGGTGCGACGCCTATCCTCCTGAATGCTTCGGAGTATATTTGGGGGTCGGGTTTGCTGAGCAGAACCTCGTCTCCCCCCACGAATGCGTCGACAAACCTCTGTAACCCTGTTTTAGCAAGAACCGCTTCAATCACGGAAGAGCTTGAAGTGGATGCTACTGCAACCTTAACACCCTCCCTTCGTAGGGTGTTTAGTGCTTCAGCAGTGTCTGGGAACGGTTTGACGAGGTGTATCTGAGCCTCAAGGTTGCTGTTAAAATCGTTTTCGAGTTTCTCAAAGACTTGGTCGTTAATGTTGCCCGCTATTTCCCTTATGATTTTAGCGGGACTCGCTCCGATAAGGTCGTCGAGGACACCCCTGTTAACCCTGTAGCCGTTGGCTTCGAAGGCCCTACTCCACGCCTCTAGCACTATCCTCGTCGAGTCCACGAGTGTGCCGTTTAAGTCGAAGGCTACTCCCTTAATTCTACCACCCAAAAGCAATCAAACATCAAATAGGGCGACAAGAAAAAAACCTTGCTATAAGTATAGTCCGTGTGCATGGCTGCCTCGGTTGTAAGCTGCTATTCTCTAATGATGAGCTTGGGGTCCAACGGGGTTATCCGCATTATGCATATTCGTGTAGTTTTGATGCGCCATGGTTGCCTCCCCATATTCAGGCGGGCTGAGCCTTGTGGTGGGTTTTGGGCGGTGTGCTAACCCTGCGTGTGCCCCGTGTGCCTCTTTTCCCAACACTTATAACTAAATCTCACCTACATAGAGTTTAGACGTTTAAAATGGGCTACGTGGGGGGCGGTTTAGGGGAGCCGTCTACTAACCAATGGTCCAAGGAGCAGCTTGAATACCAGCTGTGTGTTTATAAGCTTGCGCGCGTAGCCTTGAGGGTTTTCGGGGAGGATCGTGTTTTCTTCACGGGCTCGCTTGCCATGAACACCTATTTCGATGCCTCTGATAGGAGGATGGTTGGCGGAGTGGATGTTGTGGTCAAATCTGGCTCATCGGAGGATAAACGGGTCAAAGGTAAGGAGGGTGGGAGAATGGGTGTGTATGAGCCTCTGGGGGTTTGCGATATGGTTAACGCCGAGTTTGAGAAAGAGGGGTTGAGGGGTGGCCTCGAGCTTAACGGTGTGAACATAATGCTGGGGTTGTTTGAGTCTGTCAAGAACACCGTTGAGGGTAGGTTGAGGCTTGTGGCGCTTGTGAGCGGCGGACACATGACGCTTAAGAAGTCGTGCAGGCTTCTGCCTTCAGGGGCATCGAAGCTAGCCTACCTAGACGGTGACCGAAGTCTATCCGAGCTCAGGGTGTCACCCATATTCCTGGATGTTAGGCAAACCACGTTGACCCAGAGGGATGCGGGTCAAAGGTTGCTGTACAATTCAGCCTTAGTGAACACGAAATACACCAATGATGCGGCCCAGATGCTACGCTATGAGCCTCTTGAAATAAGAGTTCCCTCCATCGAATACTTCTTGGCTTCTAAGCTCAACATGATTTACCAGTCGAGTATAAACGAGGGCGTAATCAGGGCAACCCCACTTGCAACCCACTACGCGGTCAAAAGCGGTAGACCACGTGTATCGGGTGTGGATGTCTATGATTTCGTGTTGGGAGCAAAGCAGGCTAGCCCCTCAAGTGTTAAACGCGCACTCAAACCCATGTTGATGGAGCCCGTGAATGCGATGCTCGACATGACCGCGTCGGCTATTACAAAGATTTCAGGGGGGAAATACTTCGAAGAACTAAACGGCTTCTTACCAACTAATAAGTCTCTTAATCTCGAGGGTTGGAGGGCCCTGTGCTCTGAAGCGCTTTCAATTCTCAGAAAGATAAGGGAGACGTAGAACCGGAGTACCGTCTAAGCAGTGCTGGCTGACCTCGACGCGCATGTGGTGAGCAATCACCCACCGAGTAACACGTGGATTGAAGCGTGGATTACACGGCAACCCGAACGCTTCTAGGATCCATAAGGAGGCGGATGGTGTAGTCGTTGGTGGCGGTGGGAAGCCTTTTTACTTATTCTAGACCTTATACGGTGTTCCGAGACCTACCTTCGGCGCGGGGATTGTAACGAGGATATTAAGGTGGTGCTTACATGGTGGAACCCAATGCATCATTGGTGCGTTCAGGGGAACACACGCCTTCGACCAACGGGGGAGATGTCGCCACCACCCTGAGCGAGGGATTGAGCCCGGTAGTTTATACGGGAAGCTTGATAATATATGAGTGGGCAGAGCACTTGTATCCTCTTAACCCATGGCTCATCAAGAGTCGTCAAGTGGGGGAACACTTAAAGTAGTGGGTGTGCTTTCCTTGTTGAATTGGAAAACATCAAAATAGCTGACCCGTATATTGACGACGAGATAGTGGAGCGGGTTACCAGCGTTTTGAGAAGCGGGTCTCTAGTATCAGGCAGACTGGTTGAAGAGTTCGAAGGGAGACTCGCCGAATACTTGGGTGTAAAACACGTTGTGTGTGTAAACAGCGGCACAGCGGCTCTACACATAGCGTTTGAGGCTCTAGGTGTAAGGAACAAGAAGGTGATAGTCTCCTCGTTCACATTCGCTGCGAGCGCAAACACGGTGATACTAGCTGGTGGGCAGCCAGTCTTCGCGGATATCGACCTAGAAACCTATAATGTTGACCCCGCTAGCGTCGATGAGTTGGTTGACGATGAGTGTGTTGCGATCGAACCAGTTCACCTCTACGGTCAGAGTGCGCCCATGGAGGGTGTTATGTCAATAGCCCGCCGAAGGGGTCTCGCGGTTGTAGAGGACGCCGCTCAAGCTATTGGGTCAACATATGGCTCTAAGATGGTTGGCACATTCGGTGTAGCGGGTTGCTTTAGCACGTACGCAACTAAAAACCTCCACACTGCTGAAGGGGGATTCGTTACCACGGAGGATGAAGGCTTCGCTGAGAAACTTAGGCTCCTGCGAAACCACGGCCAGAGCTCTAGGTATAACCATGTGGGTATAGGCCTAAACTATAGGATGACAGAGATACAGGCTGCGATAGGTCTACCCCAGCTGGATAGGTTGGAGGAGTTTATCCGTAGGCGTAGGGAGAACGCGAAGATGTTAAATGAGGGTTTGGCTAGGGTTGACGGTGTGATTACACCCGTTGAGAAGGGTTGGGGTCGACACGTGTACCACCAGTACACAATAAGGGTTGAGGAGTCTAAGATTGGACCACGTGACAGATTTATCGAGAGGCTGAAGAGGCTGGGTGTCGAAGCCTCCGTGCACTATCCACGCCCAGTTTATCTGCAGCCCTACTACGTGGAGAAGTATGGCTACAAGAAGGGGTTGTGCCCCAACAGTGAGAGGGCGGCGGACACCGTTGTGAGTCTACCCGTCCACCCATCGCTGAGCCAAGACAAAATAGAGAGGATAGTGCAGTGTGTAAAGCAGGCCGCTAAGGCCTAAGCCTATAGTTTGAGTTGGGCGATGGCACCCCTCAGGGTGTCGTAACTCTTTTTGAGCTCGGCTTTCTCACTCTCGGTGAGCTTTAACTCGATGATTCTCTCCCACCCCTTAGAGCCGACGATGACTGGCATATCCATCACAACATCCGTGTAACCGTATTCACCGTCGAGTGGTACTGAGGCGTTAATCAAGGCGTGCTTATCCTTTAAGATGGCTTCGACGAGCGTTGTAACGGCTGCAGCTGGCCCGTGTATGGTGGCCCCCTTCCTAGCTATGACCTCTGCGGCAACGCCCCTAACACTGTTGATCACTTGGGCGAATTTATCCCCTGCGAGGAAGTGTGAAACGGGTATTCCCCCCACCGTCGTGTACTCAGCGAGTGGCAGCATGTTCTCACCGTGCTCGCCTATTATCATGGGTGTAACAGATGAAGTGGCCACTCCAAGCTCCTTGGCTACGAAGTACCTCAAGCGTGCTCCATCTAGGGTGCCGCTCATGCCAAGCACCCTGTGTCTCTCGAACCCGGTGAGCTTGTGTGCAACGTAGGTCATGACATCCAACGGGTTGGTTATCATGACTAGGGTGCACTCTGGAGCATACTTCTTTATTTGGAGGGACACATCCCTTATTATCCCAGCGTTCGAATTCATAAGGTCGAGTCTGGTCTGCCCAGGCTTTCTGCCGAACCCGGCTGCCACGAGCACGAGGTCTGAGCCCTCAATGTCCTTATAATCATTGCTTCCCTTAACCTCGATGTCTATCCCGTAGGCTGAAAGCATGTGTTGGATGTCCATCGCCTCACCCTGAGGTAAACCTTGCACCACATCCACTAGTGTCAGGTCATCCAACCCCTTCAAGGCTAGGTGCACAGCGACGTTGGCACCGATTTTACCGCTCCCAATTATCGAGATCATCCTGCCTCAAACACTGCAATCCGTGAGTATAAATAAGTGTAGTGAATGCTGAGATTGCGATAGACAGTCTCATAGGGCTACCCGCTAGTACCATCTTGAGTGGATATTATGAACGATTAGCTTAGACTACTAATTTCCTGTTATGTCTCCATGTTGTGTGGCTGGTAAAACTAGCTTTGCCAGTCGTGTGATGTAAGCCTCTTGCTTACGACAAGTTAATAATCATAGTGTTGATATACTTCTGCGATGTGTGCGCACCAAACTGGCCGTGTGTTTAGGATACAGGTCTTCGGCACAGTTCAGGGAGTGGGTTTCCGTGCCTATGTTAGAAGTATAGCGCGAGAGCTAGGGCTCAGAGGCTACGTAAAGAATTTGGAAGATGGGAGCGTTGAGATTATAGCAGTCGGCCCCAGAGAGAAGGTTGAATCACTAATGAACAGACTGCGCTCCGCGGGGCCACCGATACGTGTAACTTCGATGACCGTAAAGGAGGAGGCTAAGAACGATGTCTACAATGACTTCATAATCCTGCATTAGGCTACTAAAACAAACGCGCAACCCAAACCGTAAGCCACCGGCGTTCTAGCTTCTTGACGTAACTCTTATTTGGTTTCCAGCACGAGTCTTTAACGTGGTTTCCCTAGAGGGCCTATTCGACTCATACTCACGTTTTATGTCTTCGAAGGGTAAGTATCTTCTAATCGTTTGGGTACTAGTCTTGGTGTTACTCTCCCCCTACGCTGTCACCCTTTCACACATAATTTCGTATTCAATTAGTGTGCCATCATCCGATAAAGAATCCCAGACTGCGCAGAATCTTATACAGACAGAGTTCAGGGGATATCAGTCATCAAACACAACCGCATACCTAGTGCTTGAAGGAAGGAATGTTCTTTCACCACGCTTCTACCAGGAGTTCACCCAACTCAACTCAACACTATTTTCCCAGCTTGGGAGTGGTGGGCTAAACGCAACCACCTCAATCTACAGTTTGGAGTACAAGCTTCTCCTCAACTTTATTAATGGCACAGCTCAGGCGCTTCAGAGCACCGAGCGGGCGGTTAACTCCTCATCCAATGCCCTGTACTCCCTAGCTAATAATATTACAGCGCAGAGTAGGGCGCTACACAATTTAGCGCTTAACATATCCACACTCGCATCCTCGATGTGGAATCTCTCCTACGCGGTGGCTAATCTGAGCTTGCGCTCGCACACCCTTAAAGAAAACCTCACACAGATTAACGCGGACCTCTACAGCCTGCAAAGCGAAGTTGTGAGTGTGGTTAGCCAAGTGGATGCTTTGGTGCAAAGGATAAGCACGACCAACCAGGAGTTGTATGCTTTAAGGTCACAGGTAAACCTGAGCCTGCAACTCATCTATGGTATACCTCTCCTCTACTCGGATATCTGGCTGAGGACTGCTTCAGCCTCCAACTTCACGCAGCCCACTGCATACGTTGATCACGCTGCGAATCAAACTGTGTTTACTCTCGAAAACAACTTCACTGGGAACCCCGAGGCCGAGGCATACTATAGGGCATTTTACTACGCGTGGTGGAACATTACCCAGAGTCAGTCGACGAGCTCCATAGCTGCATCTGTGTACACGTACGCGGACAAGGCTGTGGGCATCACCATCCCACAGTTTGCGGTAGCCGCGGGTCTGAGTGGACAGCAGGCCTCCTTCCTAGAATATTTGGCATCCTACTTTAACGTGACAGATTTCCAGTCTCCCAGCTTGGTGGATGAGTTCACATTGATTTACGCGACGCAGGGTTTGAGCTCTGAGGAGGCCTCATTCGTTGCCGCCTGCTTTGACCTGGGTCCGCACCCCGGCGTGCAACAGGTGGATGAGCTGGCGCTATACTATGCGACGCAGGGTTTGAGCTCTGAGGAGGCCTCATTCGTAAGGCAGGCTTTCTACGGGGTCGAGCAGGAGGGTGTCAAGGGCTTCGTATTGAGCTACTTCGCTGATGAGGTCAACAAGACGGAGCCAACCGTGGCCCGAAACATTGAAGCCCACCTCAACCTAACACTTGAACAGTTCCTCTCATACGCATACGCGCTTGGCGACCCGCCGAATCAGAGCCTACTGGATAACTATACCGTACTCATCATTTCAAGGGCTATCCCCCTAAACTTCGCGCACACGCTTGAACAACAATTCAACATCACCCCCACACTCTTCGTCAGAGGCGTTGCCAGCCTAGGCTACCCCTCGACAAACTCGAGCATCGAAGACTACGTCGTAGGCCTCTTCACATCCAAGGTGAACAAGATGCATCTGAGTGGTTTGAATGCGACACACTTCTTAGAGGAAGCATACTCACTTGGGGCAAAACCAAGCCCGGCATCCTCGTTGAGCCTAGCACTCAACGCGACCATTGAGAGCCTCCCCCCAAACATTGGAGCAAACATAATGAAGAGCTTCGGTGTGACCCCCACCCAATACTTTGAGGAAGTGGCATCAATCGGCTACCCCACCAGCCCCCAGACACTGAGAAACCTTACAGTGATGTTATTCTCTGACTATTTGGAAAGGAACAATCAGAGCCTAGCCGTCAATATAACCACCAACTATAACCTCTCAGTGCACTCCTTCCTAGAAGGGGCTTATGGTAGCGGTGAACCGCTAGGCGTATCCCAGCTCGACTCGCTGAGTGCCAACTACACCTACAGGCTCATAGCCCAACGCCTTTCGAATCAACCGTTCTTGACATATAACTTGGCTGGTGTGAACTCGACCATCGCCTTCCTACTGAATACCTCGAACTACGCGCATATTGCGAGAAGCATGATGGAGGGGGAGTACCTCGCTGACCTGCCGGTAAGCCCCACGAAGGGGTTGCTCTACGAGTTTGTGACCCCCAGCCTTAACACCACGATTGTGACGGTGGAATTCAGAAGCCCACCCACAGACACCGCGCTCGGGGTGTTCGAACACATAGCTTCATCTTTTAACACCACGGATTTCGAGGTGTACTATACGTCGTCACAGATAATCAGCAACGGTCTCCAAAACATAGTGGGGGAAAGCCAGCTCTACGCTATACCCTTCGGTCTTGCGGCCGCAATAGTCATCACAGGAGTCTTCTTCGCGTCACCCGTGGCAGCCATAATACCCATACTTGTGTTCGGGGTGGGCGCCGCGGTTGGCTTCGGGTTGATACACCTCTACTTGGGCTACTATGAGCACACAACCCTAAGCTACATAAGCCCAGTTATAATACTCATACTCTCACTCGGACTTGTAACTGACTACTCTGTTCTGATACTCAACAGGTACAGGCAGGAGCTACGTAGGGGTGAGAGGGATGCGCTCGCCAAGTCCACGAGGTGGGCTGGTGAGGCGGTTTTCACAAGCGGACTCACAGTTATCCTCTCCTACATCGTTCTCTCAGCAGCCCACATACCCTTATTCAGCGATGTTGGAGCCGCAAACGCTCTAATAGTGGTATCCATCTTAGCAGCAGCCCTCAGCTTCCTACCACCCCTCCTCGCACTGCTCGGAAAAAGGGTTTTCTGGCCTGAGAGAGACTTCGAGTTTAAACCATCGATACTCTCCAAGGTCACTAGGCGCGCCATGCGAAGACCACGCACTGTGCTAGTTATACTATTAGCCCTAACAGTTGTGGCGGCTGTTATAGCGTCAACCCTCCCTGTGAACATCAACTTCCTAGCCCTCACCCCAGCTGGACCGGGGAAGACTGGGCTCGACCAGATATCCCACAACTATGGGGGCAGCACGCTTGTACCCACCTACGTGGTTGTAGAGCTACCTTCAAAGCTGAGCGCTGGTGGGAACTTGTTTAACGCCTCCGAGTTCAGTGTGTTGGCCAATTTAACCCAAACAATACGGGAGGCGAAGGGTGTGATAGCGGTGTACGGCCCGCTCACACCGTACAACTACAGTATACCGTACGCCCAGCTAGACTCCTACAAGCCAGATGTGAGGTCCGAGTACGCCTTAGCGATACTCAACTATGTGTCAACCGATAACTCGAGTGTATACTTTGAAGTGGTATTCTCAGGCGACCCATTCGGCGACACCGTGCTCGCCGAGGCAGTCAACCTCCGGCATATAGTCCACGCCGCCGCCCCTCACGATTACACAGTATATGTTGGTGGAAGCTCCCTGGACTCTGAAGCAATACTGAGCTATGTTTTCAGTGTTCTACCCAAAATAGTGGTGCTCCTAGTCTCAGCGATATACGTTGTGCTCCTCCTCCAGCTTAGGTCTGCTTTCACACCGCTCAGGCTAATAGCCACTATACTGAGTAGCATAGCTTGGACCCTACTACTTGGGTGGATAATATTCTACAAGATTAGCGGCACATCGGTGTTCGTCTTCGCACCACTCTTCCTAGTTACAACAATGCTGGGTGTGGGTGTGGACTACGACATATTCATGATGACGCGTGTACGAGAGGAGGCGAGGAAGGGTCTCACTGATGAGGAAGCGATAATACGCACATCGGAGACCACAGCAGGCGTTGTAACCACCCTAGGCCTCATACTCTCCTCCGTGTTCTTCGGCCTCACCCTCACAAGGATACAGCTAGTACAGCAGATAGGCCTAAGCCTCGCGATAGGCATACTCCTAGACACCTTCGTGGTGTGGTTAATATATGTTCCCTCAATAATGATCCTAGCAAAGAAGCTAAACTGGTGGCCCTCCGACCCACGAAAGGAACCCATAAGCGATGACAAATGACCCAAACATAGGATGATGCACCAAAATAATCAACCTGTAAACTGAATCCCAGCGTTTGGAGGTGTAATTCAACCACCGTTCGGTTAGTCAGCAACTCTACACACGGATAGACGCGGCTTTCGAACTGGCTTTTTTGGGGAACAAACAACTCCCTAAGGGGGTTGTGTTTTAGCAGCGTACATTTCCGCATGCGACTACTTTAGTAATGTTGCGCTAGTGTTGCACCCTGCTCCCCGGTTACTCTATTCATAGATGGACACATTCGGCTAAACGCTCCAATATTGGCTGTGGCTCCGTGAGTGCGTATTTCGTAAGAGGGTTCAACGTGTTCCTTGGTCTTGTCGCTCACTGTTTTACCGATTTAACATGAACTTACGGCGCGTAAAATTAATATTGGTTTCTCAAACTTGTGCGGTACATCTGAGATGAGTAGTACAAGAATCACGACGAGTAGGAGAATAGCTGTGATGGCGTTGCTCGCACCAGTTGCGTATTTGCTAAGCCTTCAGCCGAGGATACCCTTTCCACCCCTACCCTTTCTGACATTCGAACTATGGGAGGTCCCTGTCTATTTTGCTTTGCTCTTCTATGATTTTAAGACGGCTCTTGGAGTTGAAGCGATAGTGTTCCTAGTGATAATGAGCATGGAGAGTTTTCTGCTACTTGGACCAGTGTACAACCTCATCGCGGTTGTGCTCACCATGCTGGGCTACATGTTTGCTGGGCGCCTATCTGCAGGGTGGGGTAAACTGGGCGTGGCCTCGGGTGTGGCCTTTAGGGTTGCTGGTATGAGCGTTGTTAACTGGTCTCTTCTACGCTACCCACCCCCCGTGGGCTTCTCGATCCCGGTACCCGTACTCGACGCTACACTCTGGCTTTACGGCGTGTTCAACGCGGTTGTCGCAGCATACTCACTCATACTGGCACTCCTGTTGAACACCGCTGTTAGAAGGTCATTAAAGATTGGGCGAGCCTAGTGCAAGTGTTTACAGAATGAGAAGGCTTTTGTGCTTGGGAGAATAGGTCTAGTGGGGGTTGAGTGCTCGTGATATTTCTCGGCACAGCGGGTATACCCAACGCTGTGAAGGGTGGGTCCACGTTTGAGGCGTTGAGCTTCCTGAGGCGTGTTGGACTTAACGCTATGGAGGTCGAGTTTGTGAGAGGTGTGCGCATGCCTCCGAAACAGGCTGAAGATGTTGGAAGGGAGGCTAGGAGGCTTGGTGTAAGGCTCTCCGTGCACGCACCATACTTTATTAATCTCTCCTCTGATGAGTCAGACAAGGTTGAAGCCTCAAAGCAGAGGATAATCGACTCCGCCCACAGGGCCTACCTTCTTGGCGCCGACGCTGTTGCGATACATTTGGGCTACTATGGTAAGCTCGGCGAGCAGGAGGCGTACACGAGGATACGTGACTCCCTTCTCGATGTTCGGGATAGACTCAGAAGTATGGGGGTGACGGGGGTCACGCTCGGTGGGGAAACCATGGCGAAGAGGACGCAGTTCGGTACACTCGAGGAGCTAATAGAGCTAAGCAGGGATGTGGATATTGTGAAGCCCTACATTGACTGGGCCCACCTGTTTGCGAGGAACGGTGGCCAAATCGATTATTCTTCGGTTCTCGACAAACTCAAACAAGCGGGTATCACACATGTGAACTCACACTTTGAAGGGTTAAAGAAGAGGGGTGGGTCATACGTCGATGTGCATGATACGGTGGATGTGGACGCCCCACCGTTTAGGCCGCTCGCAGAAACCATTATAAAGAGAGGGGTTGATATCACGCTGATATGTGAGAGCCCATACCTTGAGGATGATGCGCTCAAAATGAAGGCTGTGCTAGAACAGCTCGGCTACAGGTTGAACCCATAATACCCATTGGGTTGCATCCACCCTTCAGGGTTTTTGTCCTTGGAGGCTATGCACACTCACTCCGCGTACCCCTTGATCCATACCGTGTTATGCGCGTCGCCTACATCCCCGACTATGGGGAAACCTTGACACCCACTGTTGCTCACGGAGCTCTACTTGGTCTTAGCGCTCTGCTAAGGGGGCTCATATTCCAGCTGATACTTGTTCGAGAAAGACTTAAAGTGGACTCGTCACTAATCTCCCAAAATGGCTGAGAGATTGGTAGGCATAGATGATGCCGCAGTGTACGTGCCGCGACTATACATCGATATGGATGAGTTCGCAGCGAGGCGTGGACTCAACCCAGAACACTTAAAGAAGGGTATAGGTATGCAGCAGATGGCTGTCCCAGACGCCCACGAGGATGCTGCGACGATGGCGGCCAACGCCACCCTTGAACTTCTCAAGAAGAATGATGTTAGACCCAGTCAGGTTGGGCGGATATATGTGGGCACCGAGACCATGGATGATAAGAGTAAACCCATCGCCTCCAAGGTCGTGGGGATGCTTGAGGAGGTTTACGGTAAAGGTAGCTTCGCCCACGTGGATGGGGTTGACCATGTTTTCGCGTGTATAGGCGCCACCTATGCTCTGGAGAACACGCTGGACTGGATAAGGAGTGGTAGGAATAGGGGTAGGTATGGTGTAGTTATAGCCACGGATATCGCTAAGTACGACCTCAAAAGTGAGGGTGAGTATACTCAGGGCGCCGGCGCCGTGGCTATGCTTCTATCCGAGAATCCCCGGCTCTTGGCTGTGGAGGACGCGGTTGGCACGTGTATTAAGCATGAGAGGGATTTCTATAAGCCTCTCGACAGGGAGACGCCCGTTGTGGATGGGAAGTACTCTATTGCTGTTTACTTGGACGCAATGAAGACCGCTTACCTAAGCTATGTGAAGCAGTTCATAGAGCAGCACGGCCTGAAACTCGGCCCCAACGAGGCTCCAAGTGATTACGCACACTACTTGGCCTTCCACTTACCCTTCCCAGAGATGGCCACTCAGGCTGCCGCCTACTTCTTTATCCATGAGTGGCGCGACCTTGAGCGTTGGAAGCAGATCGAGAAGGAGATAGGCCCCCTACCCCCAAGGAGGGATTACTCTGTGGAGGAGTTGCTCACAGATGAATATAGACAGTTCAGAAAGAAGTTCTCTTCCTCCACAGCCTTCAAGCAGGTGTACGCTGAGAAGGTGTACCCATCAACAATTGCTGGTAGGAGGATAGGTAACAGCTACACCGCCTCACTATATGTGAGTTTCCTCAGCATCCTCGACTCAGAGTACACTAAAAAGGACCTCTTCGGGCGCAGGGTGGGGTTCGCTTCATACGGGAGCGGCGCGAGCGCGAAGCTATTCGCAGGAGTTTTCCAGGAGGGATACAGGGAGGTGGCCGAGCGTGTGAACCTCTTCAAGAAACTCGATGAACGCGTCAAGATAGGCTTCGACGACTACGAGAGACTCCACGAATCAAAGCCCGGCGAATCCAAGAGTATACTGCAGCCTAAATCGGAGTTCGCAATAGTGAACGTGGGGTGCACTGAGGTGGACCACGGCTTCAGGTACTACAAGTACTTCGAGTAACCCTACAGGTAGTGTGGTATACACCCAAGTCCCACAAAACTATTAAAACTTTTTTTGGTCTATCAGTGTGTAGAGCACGTCGGCTAACACCGCGGCAACTATGTTTTCGACCACTATGACCCCACGTATGGCTATAGCTGGGTCATGCCTACCCCTCACAACTATGGTCTCCTCCCGCATTGTTTCCAGATTCACTGTTCTCTGGGGCTTCGGTATGCTGGCGGTTGGCTTGAACGCGACTCTTAGCACTATGGGCATACCGTTGGTTATCCCCCCCTGTATGCCTCCATTATTGTTTGTGCGGGTCT
>CADDZQ010000028.1 GCA_902812505.1 archaeon | reverse complement strand
TATGAGTTCGGCTTCAATGCACCACATCATCTAAACCTGAGCATAGTGGTTGAAGTATACGGTGGGAGGACAACCCCCCTGAGTGTTAGCCTCGTCTCAGTTAGCCAAGCCCGGTTAAAAGTGGTTACCTCAATACTCACACGTGTGACGGAGGCCCTAATAATAGTGGCAGCCATCTACATGGGGTGGGCATCCTACACGAGATTCGAAGCTGGGAATCACTTTCAAAACAAATCAAACAGACAACAAACATCATAAGCGAAGACACCACAGAGCCACCACTTAGCGTAGAGTAAAACTAACACAAGGGCACAAACACGGTTCGAGCTTGGACTAAAAACAGTTACGCTCGAAAGCCCCTAAACACCGAGTTAGACCTTCTTCTCTACATGGCGCACCGGCTCCTGCTGGATGGGTGACTTCTGAGTGGGGTTACCCAACACTGGCTGGGCTTGGCTCGTAGCTGGTGAACCATCTTTGAAGTAACCTAAAATCCTCGAGTAGGCTTCCTCCGCGTCACCGTTTAGCACGTGCACCTTTAGGTCATTGAGCAACCTCTTAGCCTTACCCTTTAAGCCATCATCATAACCCTGAAGTCCCAACGTTAACTCTACTGTAGCCGAGCCTGGGAGATTCCACCACTTAACAAAGTACGACCAACGCGGCGCACCCTGATCATAACACGCAACCCTTCCACCATCCCCCCCAACGGAAGCCTTGACTTCAAGCGTCTTAGTCCCCATAAACCTCCGCACCACAGCGGAGTATACCCCCTCCTGACCCTTCGAAATTGAAAGCGGGTTCTCAAGCGCAGCCACTATAATAGCTGGATTAAGCAGAGTATCCAGTACCCTTCTATTCAATCTAAACTCCAAGCGATCGGTAAATTCAAACATGTCCAAATTATTAAGCGCGCTAGTTTGATTTTAAACCGACGTAAAGATGGTTGGGAGAGTGAGGGGTGGTCATCTCTGCTCGATTGGCACATATTTTAGGCCGCGTGGACCCACGTACTCAACGTCTGGTCGAATAATCTTGTTATCCTTTAATTGCTCGTTATAGTGGGCTATCCAGCCGAACACCCTGCTTGCGGCGAATATGGGTGTATAGAGTGGGATGGGTATCCCGAGTAGGTAGAATATTGGTGCAGCGTAGAAGTCGACGTTGGCTGGAAGCTTCTTCTTCTCCCACATATACTTCTCTATCGTATCGCATAACTCGTAGAGGGAGGTGTCGGCCCTAACCTCCTCTATAAGCCTCTTAAGTAGGCCTTTCGCTAGCTGCGCCCTAGGGTCGACTCGTTTGTATACGCGGTGGCCGAAGCCGGGAACCTTCTCACCCTTAGCTAGCATGGAGTCAATAAACGCCTGGGCTTTGGCTGGATCACCCACTTCGAGGAGCATCTTCATAGCGTTCTCGTTCGCCCCACCGTGCAGTGGTCCCTTAAGCGCGGCGAGGCCGCCGGTTACGGCAGCGTACACGTCTGCTAGCGTCGACCCTATGACCCTAACCGTGAAGCTAGATGCGTTCAGGTCGTGCTCCAAATAAAACATGAGCAACCGCTCAAACACCCACCTCTCCGTCTGACCCGGAACACGCCCCGTTATCATGCGTAGGAAGTCCGAGGCATAATCCAGCGAACCGTCCGGGTTAATTACTCCCTGGCCATGCGCTATCCTATAGCAGTTGGAAACCAGGGCGGGCATCTTGGCCGCCAAATTAAGCTCAGCGGTCTCCCTATCCTGGGTGTGGCTCACCATAGCTCCCAGCGCGGACACACAGGTCCTCAGGGAATCCATTGGGTGCGAGTCGGCTGGAAGTAGACCCGCGATGCTGTAGACCTCGCTTGGAGGAGACGAATTACTCCTTAGAAGCCTCTCGAACTCTTCCAGTTCCCCCTTCTTGGGAAGTCGGCCATTAAGCACCAAGTAGGCCGCTTCAGTGAAGGAGGCGTGCTCAGCCAAGTCGTCTATCGAGTAGCCAGCGTAAACAAGTGAGCCGCTGACATCACTCTTCGCGATCGCCGATTCATCCACGACAACACCGTATAACCCTTTGGGCACCCTTATCTTATCGGACAAAACACAACACCCACTACGAGTTGTGCTCGGTGCGCATTAATTCTTTCGCCTGACCCGCAAGGCTGGCGTCCTCCTTCTCATAGGAGTAGTAGTCGATTAGTCGGTAAACCTCCTCGCGGCTCATCATCACATCGAGCAAGCCAGCCTGCGTTCCACGTAAATACAGCTCGGAGTAGGCCCGCTCAACGGCTCTAAGCATCACTCTGAACGCGGTCATCGGGAATATCACAACCCTATAACCCATCTCCTGGAACTTCGAAGCAGATATATACGGGGTCTTCCCGAACTCGGTCATATTGGCGAGAAGTGGTGCATCCACCTTCTTTGCGAACTCTCTGAACTCCTCCTCGGATTCAAGCGCCTCGGGGAAAATCATGTCGGCGCCAGCCCTAACGTACACCCTCGCCCTCTCCACAGCGGCGTCGAAGCCCTCAACCGCCCTAGCATCCGTGCGCGCGATTATAAGCAACCCCCTTCTCCTCGCTTTAACCGCGGCGAGTATCTTCTTCACCATCTCTTCAACCTCAATAACCTCCTTGTTGGGCAGATGGCCGCACTTCTTCGGCATAACCTGGTCCTCGAGGTGCACAGCGGCGGCACCAGCCAATTCAAGCTCCTTAACAGTCCTAGCAACATTCAGAGCCTCCCCGAAACCCGTGTCAACATCAACAATAACTGGGACATCAACAACCCTCGATATTCTACCCACCTCCGCAGCCACCTCTGTGAGTGTTGTGACACCTAGGTCTGGTAGGCCAAGCGAGTTGGCGAATCCCCCACCCGAGAAGTATAATGCCTTAAAACCCACCCTAACCGCGATCATAGCTGATATTGGGTTGAACACACCGGGAGCCACCAACACTTCCCCACCAGCTATAAGCCTAGCTAGCTTAGCGGGTTGGGATTCGGCTTGACTCAACACACGCCACCCCTTTAACCCGTCTTAACTGCCTCAACGAGCTCCCTGACCGATTTCTTCTCCAGGCCCCACAGTGTTGGGAGAGCGTCTTTGGGTCCCCCACACCTGAGATACTTTGTCTCAACTTCCTCGTCGCTTAAGGGGTTCTTAAAGTGGCCGCGTGGATACGTGACCTCTTCAGTGTACGCTGACCCACCCTTTGTGACAACCTTTACGCGCACCGGTGTCGACTCGGGGTACATCTTGTCGAACTCTGGGTCAACGTTAACCTTCATCACACCCAGGAGCCTCCTAACACTAGGATCCCGTAGCTTCCAATCTAAGTAGCTGTCCAGCCAGATGGAGCCGTCCACCAGGGTTGTGGCCACAATGTAGGGCAGGCTATGATCCGCTGTTTCCTTCGTTTTTGGATCCCACTTTTCAGGGTCTTTCACAATGATCCTCCAGCCAACACTGAAGGTGTCCACATACACCTCGGCTATTTCGTCGGGTGCAACCTTATCCCTAAGCCTCCTAGCCGCATCCACAGCGCTCATAGCGTGGTATTCAACCGGGTAATACTTGATGTGCGTCTCAACAAGTTTGGGCTCACCCGAACCCAAGCTTAGCTCCAAGGGACCCGAGACCTGTTTAAAGAAGCCCATTTCGCCTTCAAACACGGGTGACGGCCCAGTCATACCGTGCTTCGCGAGGAGCGCCGCGAAAAGCCCATTACGAGCAGCATTAGCCGCCGCGCACCCCTTCCACATTGAAAGTTCACCGGCACGTGTCTGCCTCAAAGCGATGTTTGGTGTGGCGGCTAGGTTCACAGCCTGAACAACTTTATCCCTGTCAAGCCCCATAGCTTTGGCCGCGCCAACCGCGGCCGAGATGGCTATATAGGTAACGTGGTCCCAGCCCCTATCACGTATGCTTGAGGCATCCCCAAGCCTGCAGGCGACCTCGTAGGCGGCTACAACACCCAATAGAAGGTCGCGTCCATCAGCGTCCTCGGCTTCAGCGGCGGCCAAAACCGTGGGTATATTATCGCTTGGGTGCAGAGCCTCCTTCGAGAGGTAGGTGTCATTATAATCCAAGTACCTTGCAGCGCATCCATTGGCGAACGCTGCTTCTTGAATCGGTGACTTCACCCATGAGCCAAACACGGTCGCACCGTAACGCGACGTAGAGTACGCGGCCACGTCTCTAGCAATCTTCACAGGCACAGCGTCTAGAGCTGGAAAACACACACCTATCGTGTCTATAATCCTCCTCTTAGCCTCACGCACAGCCCGCTGTGATAGGTCCTTATACTCCAACGACACCGCGTAATCTGCGATTTTATCTGCAAGCATAAACATTCACCCACAGCAAACACTATAAGGTTTACCAGCGTCGTGTTTCCGAATACATATGAACACCAACATAGTTGATGTGGCACGGAGGATACTAGCCGACCGGATGAGCGGGTCAACTACACTAGTTAAAAGATTGCTCAACGTGTTGATTGAAATGAAACCCACACCCGAGGAGGCCAGCTTGGCTCTGAGAACCATCTCTTCATCTGTAAAGCACATGGTGATTCTACGTAATGTGGCCACCACATGTCTCAGGCTAATCGAACGTGGTGTCACCCCCAACGAGGCCGCTGAGAAGATGCTTGAGGAACTCAACCGCAGCACGGAGGTGTGCGTCGAGGTGGGTGTGGAAACATTAGGGGACCACGAAAGATTCCTAACACTCAGTAACAGCGACCAGCTTCTAAAACTCTTCACGGCGCTCAACCCAACAACGGTGTACGTACTCGAATCAAGACCGGGGGGTGAAGGAACGATTCTCGCACAGGCGATTAAGAAACAGGGAAAACCGGCCATCGTGGCACCCGACCTCTCAGCACACATCCTCTGTAGACGTGTAGACTGCGTGGTCGTCGGCACAGACGCAGTGTATGAGCAGGGGTTCGTGAACAAGCTCGGAACAGGCCTACTAACCCACCTATGCGTAGCCAACTCTAAGCCTATCTATGCCATAACCACAAAATGGAAGGTTGCCATAGCTGATAAGGATATTCAAGTAACCGTGCGAAACCGCTATAATAGCGTGTTTGAATGGGTGGATTGCGGCCAACTTAGCTCATATATCACCGAGCTAGGCGTATTGGAACCAAGTGTGGCGTACACAAGACTGCTCAAAGAGCTCAAAGCAACAGGCTAACCAACTTATTCGAAGACTATGCAAACCAAGGCTTCAAACCCTACGCTACAACATATTAGTAGCCTATTATTACATAGCGAGCTCGTGTCCATGTTAAAATATTCGAAATTTGGTCTAGGATTTTTAGGTTATGCTTACTTATCTAGTTAGTTAAAATTCAGTTTCAACTGTAGATAACATCTTTCTTTTTAATATGCAAAATCTTTATCATACCGCTCATTAATATTGCTATGCGAACGATACGCCTAGGTAGGTAGTAAGCTAATGAAGTTTGAAGATATATTCGAGGACGCCGTTGAAGAGGCGTTCTCAACCTACGGGCTCGTGGGCCCCGTAATGATCAAGGACATAGAGGCGAGAACGGGCATCAAAGCCTCCAAATGGTGGAAAAAACCCGAAAAGATAGAGCAAGTGATACTCCTCACGTATGGCCAAGGCGGAAGGGCAATTACTTCAAACATAGTCAGTAGACTATTAGACAGACTACCACTACGTCCAGAGATAGCCGAGGGAAGTTTCAGCCAAGTCATCAACCAAATCATAGACCAACTCAAAAAATCCAAACAGATCTAATCTAAACATTTGAAATTTAGTGTTTGTTGGGTTAACCGCTGAAAAACCCCATTTGACCGCAGAACACCAACCTACCAACAATGATGAGTGTGTTACCTGTTTCGGCCTTTTATGAATCAATCTATGGCGTAGAGACGCATTCGCCCCTCACACAACGGCCTCCAACCTCCTATCAGCGCAGACTACAAGTCACCATTTACCATGAGCTGTATATCCACAGCACACAATTTCCTATGCGACACGTTAAGAAGAATGTGAGTTTGACACTTAAGCTAAAAGAACACCTATAACGCTTTTAACCCGAAATCACAGTTTTTATATAGTATGACCCAGAATTACTCACTAAGCGCAACAGTCATCAACGCATCACCCCATCAAGGCGCAACGCAACAGGTATCATCTAAAGTAGCCCAACTCCTAGCTGGCAAAGGGTTCAGGGTGAGCGTCCTCGATTTATACACACTCAATATAGGTGAATGCCTAGGGTGCTTCTCGGTGGCCCCAGAGAAGTGCACCTATCCGTGTGTGGTCTCAGATGATATGGACAAGGTGTACAAGGCTCTAATAGACTCCCAAGCGGCTGTGTTTGTCACACCTACATACTGGGTGAACGTGCCTGGGAAACTCAAAAACCTCGTGGATAGGTTGACGTCACTCGAAAACAACGGTTTCCTCCTTGAGGGTCTCATCGCGGCTGTGATAGCTATAAACCAGGTGGGCGGGGGTTGGGAAGCCGCTTCTTGGCTGGCAGGGGTACTCAACATGATGGGGGCGCTCATACCACCCTACGGCATCCAAGTATTCTACCCAAGAAGCCTGCAAAACCACTTGGAGAAGTGTCTTGGTGAGCAAGCCAGAGAGTATTGGGGTGACAGGGACCTGACCACGCTAGCAGACAACATCACCCACCTCTGTAGCCTTAAGATACGGGAACACAACTTCGGGTTTAGGAAAAAGGGTGACCAAACACTATAGCTTGTAGCCTACTGAAAATATTATAGTTGGTCGGTACTATTATATAGCTGAGGCTGTGGGCCAAACCTTTTTGAAGGTGTCGCGCAGGGAGGAGGCGAATGCGTGATCCTTTACATACACCGCAACCACGGGTACACTCTGAGTGGAGCTTGGGTCCGGTAAGCCTATTATTACATCATCCGTATCGGTCACCATCGTGTCCAGTAGGACGCCCGCTGTGAGCCTAACTTGGGCTCCAAGCGTCTCTATTAACTCAAAGTCTTCCCGCTCAAGCTTAACGTCCAGAGGTATAAGAGCCATAATCCGCCTTTGTTGTCCTGTACCAACAGCTCCCTTCACTGCCTCCCTAAAATACGCCCTCGCCTCTAGGGCCTTATTGAGTGTGAGCATCACCTGCGTGGATTGGGGCAAAACCTGGTAAAGCAACGCCACAACCTGCTCAAAACCCCTGAGAATCACGGGTTCCCTAAGAGTGTGTCCACTCGATACCTTAAGTGAGTCTATGAGGGCTATTTGGGCCTGATGTCTCCTTGAATCTTCTTCTTCAAAGGCGGCTCTTAGAGCAGCCCTCCTAGCTGGGAGGGCCACTTCGGGGTTAATTGCCTGCAACTCGACCCCAGAGTTCCTCACAAAACCCTTGGATTCTAGCGACCTAACCACATCATACACCCGCGGCTTAGGTATCTTGGCTGCGCCACTCACCGCACCCAAACTCATAGGCCTCTTAAGCAGGGCAATATACACCCTAGCTTCATACTGGTTTAACCCAAAGAACCTCCGTAGCAGCTCAATCTCATCCAGTGGAGCCTCAACCAAGCAACCCACCACTAAAGCATCACGTACACAGTGTCATCCCTAACAGACACGGGGTGCGAATTCAACCCATTCTCAGTGGGTGAACCAGGGAGAGGTTTACCACTCGTCACGTCGAAGACCGCTTGATGGTACGAGCAGTAAAGGTATTTATCATACATCTGCCCGAATTCGAGTGGGCCCTCCTCATGGGGGCACAGGCCATCAAAACAGTAGAGCGTCCCACCATATTCAACCAGAACGTAGCGCTTACCCTTATAGCGAAAAGGCTTAATAAAGCCCGGCTTTACCTCTGACCTCCTAGCAACGGCCACATACCCATCCATTTACTATAAGTTACGCACAGCCTAACAAAAGCGTTGCGCGTAGTATATGATACTCTCCAAGTAATTGTTTATCGTGTTTGAACACCCACGCCCAAGAAGCTTGTATAAAGTTTCCAAAACCTCACCCCTCACCGTACACCCAAATTTGTGTTTGACGCTGATTGCGCCCCGAGCACGAATTTTGGGTCTACCGTTCAAGGTGCGGCAGTTCGCCTATCCTCCAACGGAGCAAATGTGCGTCTAGTCACAATTCAAGCGTGGTAGGATATCACCTTAGGTGGAAGCTCTCAAAAGCAGAGTGGAATCGTGTGGGAAAAGGATTTAGGTCAGGTCGAGCTGAACGAATTCGTCTGGGTTAACAAGCAAGCCAAGTTGCAACATTTCGTACACCATCTGTGCCACCTGCCCAGCGATATCCTCGCTTGGAGCGCCTAAACGCTCCGCCAACACATCGACGACTTCCCCTACACTCTTAGACCCATCACAGAGCTCCCAAACCGCCTTCACATCATCGGACACCTTGTATGCTTCTCCACGCGTATTCACGAGAAGATTAGAGCCGTCTGGTGCACTCCTCGAAGAACCCGCCCTGAGGGGTTTAATCTCTAAGGGCACACTCAACTCTTGGGGTCGGTCAAAGCCAAACTGTTTTTTAGCCTCATCCGACATCCGATCAGGAGTCCAAGGTGGATCCCACACTATATCAACCTGCGCACTATTAACACCAGGTACCTGTAAAAGTTGCCTTTCAACCTCCTCTTTAAGGAAGGCGTGAGCTGGGCAACCCTGAGCTGTGAGCGTCATTTTAATGAAAACGCTTCCACCATCTATCCTAAGGTCATATATTAAGCCAAGATCAACTATATTAACCGGGATTTCGGGATCATAGCAGTTCCTAAGAGCCTCCAAAACCCTTTCTTTTTCAACCATACCAAATATACCCATCAGCCATCTATATTCGTTTTGGTGGGCCACTACTCTGAGGAAGACTAATCGGTGGGTTAGGTGTAGCATACACATGCGGATTCTTAACATCGGTGTAGCGGCAAGCAGTGAGGACTCGAACAAGAAGGTTGCTCAGGAATTTGTTTCCACTCTAAACAGCCAAGTCAGACTCTTCCTAGGCGGGTACTGGGGTCTCATGAAGGATATAGCGGACGCGGCCTCTGGGAGGGATATGACCGTTGTATTCCTATTACCACTCAACCCCAAGGAATCACCCCCACGTAGACCGGAGTTTATAACGGTGGACACGGGCATGGAGTATAGGGCGCGGAGTGTGCTCATCTGCAGGAGCAGCGACGTACTCGTGGCACTCGGGGGTGAGGCGGGAACAATAATCGAGGTGTACATGGCATACGCCATGGGTAAACCAGTGGTAGTCCTGAACAACACTGGTCACGCCTCTGATAGACTCGAGCTAATGGGCGACCAGCTCGACAACAGGAGAACATCTAGACTCTACTATACGAAAAACCCGGGTGAAGCAGCCAAGCTCGCACTCACCCTAGCCAGAGAGTCAAGAACAGAAAACACAAGCTACACTCATGACTGAAGCCAGCCTAGAAAGTTCACTACATGGAATGTTAGCTTGGCTTAGTAAGCTTTAAAGCCCGAAGCAGGGATACTTAATAATGCGTAAATGTAGCCTGTGCGGTGCCAAGAACCCCGACTCAGCCATTTCGTGCACCAACTGTGGCGCACCTCTATATATTCAGCAGCAAGGAGAGACCTATACTCCCCCAAATCAGAGCGTAACGCCCTCTGAGGTTCAGAGCCCCGCTCAGGTGGGGGCTCAGGGTGTTAACACGCCTGTGGCTGTTGTGGACTTCAAACGTGGGTTGCCAATTATGGGTATACTCAGCACCCTGGTTTTCATTATCATAGTGGCGGTTAGCTCACTCTCCAGTGGGGGGCTGAGTTACCCACTACTCGCATTCATTTTCATACTCGTAGCAGCCACACTGATAAACGTGGTGGGAAGGAACAGGTCCGGTCTTGCAAGAATCAGGTACGAGTTCTACCCCGACTCCATGAAGGTTGAGTACGGTAAGGGGTCAACTTCGATACCATACACCGAGTTTGAAGACATAAGGCTAAGGGGGAGTAGGATAATAGTGGACCTCAAGCCTGGCTCACAGATGAGGAGGATGGTGGTGCCCCAAAACCCGCCCGTGAGCGGAGGGTCCACCACTCTTTACGAATGGCTTAGCTCCAAGGTCAATGTGGAAGAGGGGAACTCTGGGGAGGATTCGGCTGGCCAGGCTGAGTCGTCGGCGGCTGTGAACCCAGGCGCGCCACCTGCTCCCTGAGCTTTACAACCCTCTGCTTCGCTAGATTAATCTTTTCGCCGAGTTTCTCCAAATTAGCCCTCTGGGATTCAAGCGCCTCCCTGAAGCGTTTGAGTTCATTGACTCGCTCTGTTAACTCTGCGTCCTGCTGAGGCAGCCTCTGGGTGAGGAATTCAGCCAGGGGTGTTTGGACCTCGACAACCCTGCGATATGCTTCCTCGACGCGTTGGGTTAGAGAAGAGAACCTGTTTTCCTCCTTTAATAACTCTTGTAAACCCGACTCAAGTAGAGAAGATAGCTCTGGTATAAGGCCAGCCGCCAGACTCTGGGAGAGTGACCCCTTCTCTACGGCTGTAAAGAGGTCGTCGAGCAGTTCCGACCTCAACCTCCTCATGACCTCATCCACACGGTTGGAGATATCAACACCCTGAGCCTGCGCCGCGGCTGGAAGATCAGAGTCCACCTTAAGCGACCTCACCATTATATCGAGCACATCGGGTTTACCCGTCACTGGTGTAAGAATCTTCCTAAGTGACACAATACAGATCACCGTATCCAGATTATGAACTTTACCCAAGACAACACACTAACATTTACACACAGCTGCGGACTACCCGATAATTTAATCAGACCTGCCAAATAACACGAGGAAGTAAAGCTTGCTGAGAAGCTTTAGGAAACGCCTATTCTTCGTTGAAAAGTACAGCCTCGTTGCTTTGATAGTTGCACCGTTAGTGAGTTCGCGTAGAACACCAGCATAATCCTCCCTTAACCTAATTAGCCTCTTCCCATTAACGAACGAAACCCTGAGAGCCACTAGGTCCGCCAACATTGTGACGAGGGCCCTCATCGGTGGAACCCTCGAATCACCGGGCATACGCTTATCTCTCCACAACACATCCAGAACCTTTATGTGGACACCCATCCTCTTTACTTGAACTATCAGCTCGGCGTCGAAAAAGAACCCGTCGGTCCTAACCTGGTCGATAAGCCTATTCGCCACATCCATTCTAATTGCCTTAAACCCAACTTGGTGATCGCTCACACCAGTCCTAAAGAAAGCCCGAACCAAGGCGTTGAACCCCAAACTCAGAACCCTCCTACTAAGACCATATGACCCACCCCCAAGGTAAACCCTCTTGGCGACAACTAGGCCGTAGCCACGCTCAACAAGTCTGACCATCTCAGCTATCCTACCGGCCTCGACTGGTAGGTCCGCGTCTAAGAACACCAAGACCTGGCCTCTCGCAAGTCTTAAGCCATTCCTAAGCGACCCACCCTTACCCATACGAGTGGAGAACTCTGCCACACGGATCCTACCCTCACACCTCTCAGCATACCTAAGCGCCTCTTCAACGGTTCCATCACAGCTATGGTCATCCAAAACTATTATCTCATAGCTTAAGACACCCGTAGCCTCAAGCTCGCGGCTTACGGTTTCAAGTGTCGATCTGATTGAACCAGCCTCCTTATATGTGGGAATAAGCACCGAAACCTGCGGAGAATAACCATTATCGCGCATTGGTTTCACTTACCGTAATCCAAATCAGCCAAGACTTAGTGTGTGGGTTTCTAATGTGCGAAGAGATATTGTGGTCGTTTAGCGGTATCATAGAATCAACCTCACCTAACCTATTAGTTAGACCTTTAAATATTTTGTTCTATACATCACCTACGGTTTGGTTGTATTCTTAAGTTATGACCAACAAGGACGCGCCTCATAGTACAGCTATGCATTTATACCTGTTCAAGCTTCATATTACGGTTTGAGCGCCAAGTCAATATCTATCTTAAGCCAAATAGTCGATGCAATAACACTCGTACTCGTTGTGGTCATGCTTGTAGGAATAGTCTTGGGTGTTTATAAGACCATCATCGACGTTAAACAAATATACTATGCCGCGTCATTCGATGTAGGCGCAAAGAACTTCGTTGTAGACACACTCACAATCTTCGTAATAATCGAACTCATGCTGGGCTTCATGCAGTACCACGGGCAAAGGAGAATATCCCCATTATACATACTCGACGCCGGCCTCTTTTTTGTGACAAGGGAGCTCATGATTGAACTCTACGCGGGCAACATCTCCCCACTCACACTCATCTCATTCGGAGTTGTAATAGCCGCAGTTGGGTACACACGCGTACTGTTAACCCAAAAAGTAGAGAAGCAAAAACAAGACTAAGACAATCTACTCAGCCAAATTTAATAATTGAAGGACTATACACCTCTCCCCACAGTAATTACATAATATAGAGGGCAACCAGTCGACAGCCAAACCAGACATCAAATGATAGGTCGCACAAGGATAGCTATGAGCAAAAGAGAATTTGTAATATGGACATGCTGGCGAGCTACCCCGCCCTTGAGAGCGGAGCTCAACCACTGGCCCAACTAAAGAGAGGGGGTGACACCCACCCTGCATGCTTTATAAGAAACTAGGCAGGCGTTCAAATCCCGATACAAAGCGAAACCACAGTAGGGACAGTGGAGAACCCGGTCTTTCAGGGTTAAATCGCTGTTAATTCCCCCCAGAAAACACTTGCGGTAGGTGTTGTATGCTGGCACGGGTAAAACCGGTTACCCACGCTTCTGAAATTGCTACTTCAAAGCTGTTCTTAGCTCTGAGAACGATGAGTCGTAGGGCATAATTCTTCTTTGTCTCATCCCCAAGATCTAATATCTAACCTCCTAATCCTCCAAGATTAACAAGTCGTACCCCTGTGCGAGAAGAAACCTAAGCTTGAATAACAAGTCACGCCTAAAATGCTTGATGTACTCGTACTCCTTCGCTACTCTTCACTTTGTTTTAAACCAGTCTCTCGAAAGGAACTTCATTGAAAGATTCCTCTGTGGCTTCTTAATCCTATCCATAGCGCGCTCAAGCGGTTTAGGGTTGTTAAAAAGGCGCCCCTCGAAGAGCGTCACAAGCTTTGTGAGCCTCTGTCAAAACTCACCGCCTTTTGGGTTCCTTCGACGATTGCTCCGTTTGCACTTCCACTTCCTCGGTCAAGAATCCCACCTAGATTCGACCCGAGGGTAAAGCTGCACATAGACCTAGCACGCCCATCTCAAGGGGACTCTGTAGAGAGTTAAGGTCAAGAAGCCGACCTTACTTAGGTATAGCCTTGCTTTCATCTTCGAGTTTTCAGCCTTCCCAACCCGTCTTGTGTCACGAAGCCTCCAACCACTCCGCTGACAGACCAGGGAGAGACATTTGTGGGGCTTCTTTTCCTTGGGCTTGTTGGCCAACCCATCAAAAAACCTCTCCCGTGCTTGGTAGAACCTCTCAGCAACCTGCTGCGCCACCTGGGAGTGTAGCGCTTGGAACTCTGGGTTTTTCTTTCGGAGGTCCAAGGCGAGTTGTCGAAGCTCGTTTCTGCTCATCGAGTGTTTCTTCCTATACTCCTCCTGTTCGAGGTGCAAGAGCGCGTTGTACAGCTTACACGCAACTTCGAGCCGGGTTTTCAACACCCCCACCGTGCCCTTCGAAGCGTACCCTCTGAACCTGTATGCTTTCACACGCACTGCAGGCTGGCTAATCTTCTCCGCACCCCATAATTTACGCTTTTATCCCGTCTCTCAAGGACGAGGTTCTCTAAAGTTTATAAGGTGCAGTCGCACACATATGCTTAGCGGAGCTCCGCTATTGTTTCTGCTCTATGAGCTCCAACCATATGCCGTTCGGGTCCTTAATGAAGGCTATCCGGCTTGAGCCAAGTGTGTATGGTTCCTTTGCAACCTCAACACCTTGTTCCCTCATACGCCTAACGGTTTGATCCAAATCTTCCACCCCAAACGCTATATGGTCGAGCTGGTCGCCCTCTAAATAATCCTTCTTATCACGCCACCAAGTAAGCTCTATCCTATGATCCGTGTTAGGAGCAGCGAGGAAGGCTATCTCAGCGTTGTTCTGCTTAATCTCCCTCCTACCCAGAAGTGATAAGCCGAGCTTCTCAGTGTAAAAGCGTATGCTTTCATCCATGTTTTTCACGGTTATAGATGTGTGAAGCAGACGCAAACCACACTCACCAGGTATCAGGAGTAAGGAGGACACACTCAAGTTTAACTGTCACCAATAAAGTGTTTAAGATAATTGTACGTGTCGTTCACCTCTTTCACAACATACTCGCTTACATCCCTATCACGTAGGACTTCGGCGTTCTCCGGGTTCACCGAGCTGATTTTCTTCAACGTGTCCTCAGGATGACCTAGGTAGTGGTCCACTAGTCTCCAATGGCGAATAAGCACTCGCCTAGTGATTGGAGCAACAAACGGGTTCTCGAAGTATAGCTTCTTTACACCATCAGGTAAGAGTTTAACCCCTTCCTCAACCCACATTCTAATAGCGTCTGGAGTTATGGATCTAAAACCCGCCTCAACAAGATTCTCAGCATAGCCATCCCTATTGATGAGCATCTCCAAAAAAGCTGTCACCTTTTTCACAGATTCCTGATCCATTACTCTTCACCCAAATATTCATGGTTTACACACAACCTACTATGAGGTAAGACTAAAGTTCCTCTACGTGCAGCACCTATTAGGCTACGCATTAATCAATCTAAAAAGCTATTAGTACACATTGATTAGGAGTGAAGCTTAATTTTTTGTGTAAAGTGAGTGAGCCATGTTTAAGCCAGAGAACCTCTTTAAAATAGTTTCCGTCGAAGATTTCGATGTTCACAATGGGCGTATAGCCGCTGTGTGCTATGAGAATCAGCCGGTGGCCAGAATACTCAATGGGTTAGGTGACGGCTGGCTGGACTCATCGGAGAAGATAAATCTCGGTGAGCTTTTCGCGGAATCAGTTAGGTGGTCTCCTAAAGGCGAGCTCCTTATAGAAGCTGATAGGGGTGGAGCTGAGAGGAGGTCTATTTACCTCTATGAGAATGGCTCCCTCACACCTCTTCTAGCCGATGGATACGACAACGTTGAGTATACGCCCTCACCCAATGGGAAACTGGCTGCCTTTGTATCCAACAGGCAAGGTGAAACAATGCACCTATACCTCCATGAGTCCCAGAGTATCAGAAAGATCAGTCTAGGAAACCTACCAGTTGAGGGCTTCGTTTGGTCACCTGATTCAAGGTTCATAGTGTTTTCTCAGGGCATATACGACAACGACCTCTGGGTGCACGACACAAAAACTGGGCTAACCACCAAGCTACTAGCTCTACATTCAAGTGAGCAACACGTGTACGAGGAGGGTTGGGGTGTTGGAGGCCTTCTTGTGGCATCTAACCACGCAGACCGCTACCAAATGGGTGTTATAACATATGAGCAAATTAGAGCTGTGTGCGAGGGTGCGGACACCCTCAGTGATCCCAGGGATATACATTGGCTCACCCAAGCCGACTGGGATGTTGTGGGGGCAGCATGGCATCATCGTGAGCTGGTGTACGTAGAGAACATCGACGGCGACCACACCCTTAGAATTGGCAAAAACAGGGTTTTAGATGGGGGAGTCATTGGTGGATTAAAGGTTTCAGGCGACACAATCTACTTCACGAGGTCCACTTATGATAGGGACTACGAATTATACGTTGTGGATTCCTCCTTAAAGGTGAATAGGCTAACAGACTCTTTGGGGAACATTGAAGCCGTATTCACTGAGCCAAAACACATCGAGTATGTGAGCGGTGACCTCAAGATACACGCCCTACTCTACGAGTCGAAGGGGGATAGGGCGGCGGTGTATATACACGGTGGACCAGACTACCAATCCATGAACAGTTTTAATCCCACAATACAGCTACTAGTTCAAAAAGGATTCAGTGTCATAGCCCCTAACTATAGGGGCTCCACGGGTTATGGGAGGGTGTTCAACCACCTCAACGACGGGGACCTAGGCGGCGGAGACCTCCAAGACGTAATCCAGGCAAAGAGGGTGTTGAAAAGCAAGCGTGTGGCTGTGCTGGGCGCAAGCTACGGTGGGTACCTCACCATGATGTGTGTTACCAAGTTCCCCGATGAGTGGTGCTCAGCGGTGGCAATAGTCCCATTCGTCAACTGGTTCACGGAGAAAAAGCATGAGAGGGAGGTGTTAAAGCAGTACGACGAGCTCAAAATGGGTTCAGACGAGCAGCTTCTAAGGGATAGGTCACCCATTTACAACGTGGATAAGATAAGGGCTCCGCTTCTTCTCCTAGCTGGTGAAAACGACCCGCGCTGCCCGGCTGAGGAGACTATTCAAGTCGTGGAGAAACTCAGAGGGCTGAGCGTTAAGGCGGAGTACAAAGTGTATAGCGGTGAAGGCCACAGCTTCACGAAAAAAGAGAACTGGGTTGACAGCATCAAGAGAACAGTGGACTTTTTGGATGCGAACTGCACCTAGTTATCTCATTTATCTTAACGGGGTTGAAGGGTGGTGCGGAAGACCCCGTCCCCGAGGGTAGGTGGGAGCGGGGTAGCTCACTGTGTCAGCGATCTCGTGAAAAATCTGAGTGTCTGATCCCAAGCCTGCTTCGCGGCTGCTTCACGGTAGTTCACGGGGTTAGTATCATTGAAGAAGGCGTGTGGTGCCCCTGGATAGATACGCATCTCAAAGTCCTTCTCATATTTAACCATGGCCCCCACTAGCTCGCTGAGACCCGCGTTAATCCTTCGATCAAGGCCGCCATAGATGCCAAGCACCGGGCCTTTGATGTTGGCGACACGATCTATGGGTGAGGGATTCTCGCCGTAAAAGATCACGCAGGCATTGGTCTGACCTGTACACGCGAGCTTCACGGACATACCCCCACCGAAGCAGAATCCCACGCTCCCAATCCTGTCACCCTTAACAAAACTCTTCGTCCTAAGATACTCGACGGCTGCGACGAGCTCATCTGTTAGCTTATCTGTTGGGAGATTAAAGATTACACCCATCAAGCCCTGTACAATCCTCCTCCTATCTTCTGGAAGCTTCTCAAGCTCCCGCCTAGCATAGTCCATGTCCCTCTGCTTCTCTGGTGGTATACTCAAAAAGAACCGCATGGTCACCCTAATGTTCTCCTCTGACAACATCTCCTTGGGCACATGACCGCTTGAGAATAAGTGGGGGGCAAGAGCCACATAGCCTTGCTTAGCGAATCTATCAGCCACATCTTTAATATGGTTGTTTAGACCCCAGATCTCGTGGATAACTATCACAGCCGGCCTAGCCTCGTTGGTATCCGGCCTAGACATAT
>CADDZQ010000027.1 GCA_902812505.1 archaeon | reverse complement strand
AACCCAATACCCCAGATGAGTATGCTAAACTGGATACACAGCTTACCTGACCCTGCAGAGTGCACGGTATTGCGTAGTAATGATTGTTTTACCCTTTGGGCGAAGTGTAGGGATGTTTATCTGGATGCCCCGCTCAGAGTTTTCATAAATTGTTCACGGATATCGAACAATATACCCTTATCAGACCCAACTCTCTACAATGGTATATCTAAGGCCTTAAGCCAGGATAGAACAAAAATTGTGCCCTGTGCATGGACCCCCTTAAAGATGAATTTGAACCACAAGGTAGCGTGAACCGGAAGGTGGCGCCCATATGATTATCGAAGGAAGTAGGCACCAACTATGCTTGGTTCACACAGTAGTCTAAATAGCATCTAGAGTGGATGACCGAACATAGTGACGCACACAGGACTACGCTAATGTTGTCACGTAATTCATAAATAGATGATATTTGTGTTACAGTACAACGGAAATTGACGGGAATAGCCATAGAAGAGATCGTAGGCGTGGTGGGGAAGATTGTCCAGAGGATCCGAAGCTATGGAAGTGAACTTTATAAGAATGAGGCGCTCGTTAGATACTCCCTTATTGACCCGTTTCTACGTAGTCTTGGATGGGATATAGAGGATCCCGGTCAAGTGGTACCTGAGTTTTCAATCGAGGCGGGGCGTCCAGATTACGCATTGTTTTCCCTAAACAAAAGTAAGCCGATAGCTTTTATTGGTGCGAAGAAGCTCGGTTCAAATGAGGACTTGAAAATAGACAGTGTGTAATTTAGAGTTCAAAGAGCCCCCATCAAACGGCAAACATGTATGTATCTATGGTGGATAAAGATGTTTGCCTGGGGGCTCTAGAAGGTTGCCAACACTACCGTTTGGGCTCTTAGAAAGTGTTGAGTGGGTGCACGACGACCACACACGTGGGCGCTCAGAAATTGCTTGCGAAAGCACGCGAACTCATGGTCACAGCCCAGCCCTAGCAGCCTACATATGGTTTACCTTGAGAATCATGCGCGGACTCGAGAGGGCGACCCAGCTAGAGGCTCCAACTAGCCGTACCAGTTCGTCGCCCACATCCCCCCTCCCTTCATGGCGGTGTGTAAATCAGTGGGGGATGAGATTGGCGCCCAAGCGTGAAGCCTTATTACCTCGACGAGGCCCCTCCTAGGCAAATCTTAGAAAGAATCCTCCGGGTTCAAGTCGGAGAGGAAATTCTATATACCCCGTCCTGTCCTGTTATGCTACACGTCCCCCATAGCGAACCCCTCATAAGGCCTCAATCTGCCTTTTAAAGCTCAATTTAGGCCTTCAACGGCATTATAATTTCACCTTATCTTATTCTAGGTGTCCCCACTGATCCAACTCTACACTCCTCGTATCCCTCTTAAAGCCTTCCCCATAAGCCTGCTTTGTTGTGAGGGTAGCCTAGTGGTATAAATAAAATTTGGCTATATGTGTGACTCAGCCAAATTTGTCCATGTAAACACCATAACAAGCAATACTTATCCAACAATGCAGCAGTAAGGTAAAGCATATTAGTAAGGATAGTTATGCTTAAAGGAGGAGGAACCCATATGCCGGCACAGGAAATCTATCTTTTGGATTTGGGCTGGCTTGGCGGCGACATCGGCTGGTTTCTGCCGGGCGGCGCCGGCGGTGGTATGACGCTGAGTAATCGTAGCCCCGCTAGGAAGTGGGTTGAGATTCCAGTGAGTGCAGTGGTGGTGAAGCACCCGGATGGCACGGTTCTCTTCGATGCGGGAGTTTCACCCAAGGCGATGGAGACGCATGAAAAAGGCTTGGTCGAGTCGTTTCCCATTGTTCGGATGTCTGACGAGAACAGGATCGAGGCGCAACTAGAAAAAGTCGGGCTTAAGCCGAAAGACATCGACTTCATTGCGATTTCCCACCTCCATCTTGACCACATTGGGCAGCTTGCTGTTTTTCGAGAGTACGACACACCCATCGTTGTTCAAAAGCACGAGTTGGAGACTGCCCTCTACTTGGTTTGGCAGGGTAAGGGTGGCGCGTATGATTTCGCGGACTTAGGGCCTCTACGTGGCGCCAAATGGACCCCCATCAACGACCGGCAGTTCGAGCTGCTTGATGGGGTGGTTTTAGAGTGGACGGGCGGGCACACCCCTGGCCACCAGGTGATGCATGTCAAGACACAGTCCGGTCAGTTTTACACCTTCACTGGAGACTACCTACACATCCCACAGGAGTACGACGCTGAGGCGAAGGGGTGGTTACTGAGCGATGCTGAAGAGTGGCACGCATACATCCGTAAACTAAAGCTCATGCAAAAGGCGCGTAAGGGCAAACTCGTTCTGGGCCATGACCCAGACCTCTGGAAGAAGTACCCCGCCGCGCCTAAACCCATGGCGTAGGGAGGTATAATTATGAGGGCGACGGATATTGCGAATAGCCCGTTCACGGACTCGGTTTTCACCATTAACGTACCATATCTGAAGTTCGGGGTTGGGGCCACCAGGGATGTGGGGTATGAGACGCGACGTTTAGGCGTGAGCCGCGCATTGGTGGTGGCTGATCCTAAACTTGAGCAGTCTGACACCGTGCGCACGGTTACCGAAGGATTGGCTGCTGAGGGCATCGGTGTGGAGTTGTGTACCCGTGTTCACGTTGAACCCGAGGACACCGCGCTTTTAGAGGCCTACCACGAAGTTCGGGATAAGAAGTTTGACGGTGTGGTCTCAGTGGGGGGCGGCTCCACCATCGACACCGCGAAGATCCTAAACCTTTTATCAACCCATCCCGCTGAGCTACGCGCCTACGTCAATAAACCCATAGGCCAAGGGCTTGCGCCACCAACTCGCCTTAAACCTCACGTCGCCATCCCCACAACGGCGGGTACTGGCAGTGAGAGCACAAGCGTGGCCATCTTGGACATTTCTAGCCTAAAGGTGAAAAGCGGCATCAGCCATCCCTACCTACGGCCAGATGTGGCCATCATAGATCCACTCAACACAATGACGCTTCCCCCCACAGTTACAGCATCCTCAGGACTAGATGTGCTCAATCACGCCATCGAGTCTTTTACGGCTCGCCCATACACCACACGTGCGAAGATTGAACACCCAAGTCAGCGGGCGGTTTACGCAGGCTCAACGCCAGTGGGCGACATATTCGCGTTAGAATCCATTGCTTGGGTGCATCGATATCTCCGCCGAGCCGTCGCGCAACCCTATGACCTCGAAGCACGCTACTATATGATGCTCGCCGCAAGTATGGCCGGCATCGGCTTCGGTCATACAGGCGTACACGTGCCACACGCCATGGCGTACCCAATCGCGGGAATGGTTCGTGAGTGGCACCCACCGGATTACGATTTTGGGTACGCCATCGTCCCACACGGCATCAGCACCGCGATTCCAGCAGCCTACGTGTTCCGCTACCTAGCCCGATTCGACGTGGACCGATTCGCACGAATAGCTCAGGTGCTCGGCGTCCCTGGCAGCACTGGGCGGGAGATAGGGGACAACATTTTCGGTTACTACACGGATCTACTCACCACCCTAGGCATCCCAGTTAGCCTAAAAGAGCTCGGGTTTACGAAAGACGATACGGCCGCACTCGTGGATGGCACACTCGCGCAACAACGTTTGCTAAGCCTAGCCCCAAAGCCTTTAACGCGAAAAGAACTAGAACGCCTATTTGGAGAAATCATAACTGGAGGGTAAACTCGAAGGCGAGCCACTCAGACCAAGTTTATCATAGAATATGCCATTGCGCCAAGCGAACCAAAAACTATCCCATGGGAGGGTGGCAAAACAAGTTGAAGCGGGGCTTTCTACCTACTATATATACGGCGACCATGTCTCAGCGGGGAGGGAGACCCACCCAACATCAGGTAAAGACTGTAAGGCGGGTCTCACCGTTAAGCAGTAGACTCACAGGCTAAAGCACGTGGGTGACTCACCCGTGTCGCCTGAGTAGCAGGATAATGGGGGCAATAGTAAAAGGAAGAAACTCAGACGCAAACGCGATCTTTACAGAAAATGGAACGGTATACGGAGAATTCATTAGCCAACCAGCGAATTCACCCTTTAAAAATAAGTGTAAGTTGAACTCCATCGGCTCATAGAAAGTCAAACCACCCTGCCTAGAAAACACGTCTGTGAGTGCACCGCGCAACTGTATAAACACGCTGTAAGCGTAGCTCGTCGAGATTAAAGCGTTGATTTTACGGTTTTCAAGAGCGGCGCACACTGGGAGAAACACGAATGGGAGTGACTCCACAAGGAATCTTGGTGCCTAACATAGGCCGCCATCCCAATACCCCCAAAACGAGGAAAAACCCATGTTCACAAGGAAAAGCATCGCAAAAAGTGTGGAAACCCTCTTTAGGCCACGCCTCCCCATAGCCAGCATTCCGTAAACCCCGAACACGGCAATCGGCGAAAAAGCAAAGATTCCCCGATGTGGGCTAAACAAAAGGAGTATGAGGCGCTGAATTGCGGCTGATGGCGTAAACCTCGCGGAGAAGGGGTGCGCCCCGTTGATCCAGTAAAACTCGGGGAAAGCCACTGGGTTACCCAAAAACGCGTAGTTATAGGCGAAAGTAATCCATGAGGATGTGGGAAACCCCCGAGGCGAACCTTAGCGCCGCGCCACTACCATCAGTGTTTATAAGGTACCATAGTAGAGGCATCGCAAAAAGCGTAGCTGTGCAGTCGGAGAAGAATGCTAAACCAAGCGAAAACCCCCCGCCTTTTGGTTTTCGCGTCAAAAACAAGGTAAAGCGAGCGAACCACGAATGGTAGCGCGATGTCGTGTTGAAAGAACACGGTGGCGTAAGGCCAGACTAGCGAGCCGAAGTCGAGCGCCAAGCAACAAAGCAGGCTTGCACTCGGCCCCCAAAAAATTCTTGAAACCCCATACGTATAAAAGGAGGCGGCGGATGCGCAGATTGCCACGAACCCCTCATCGAACAGGCGCTCGTAACCCGTGAGTGTGAACCTCTTATCCAAAAGGATTCCGAGGCCACCAAAGGGTGCAGAAAGAATCGCTGAGCCGGGTGGAAGCGCACTTATGAATCGACCGTTGTAGATGCCTATGTCGATAGAGTTTGAGGCCACACTCTGTGGAAAGAAGGCGGTGTGATTCATGAGGAGTGAGTATTGAAGGTCCAACAGGGTGTTGGGATGGTCGCTTGACCACAGTGAGTTGAGCTGAGCGTAACAATATAAACCAGAAGGGGCATCACAAAGCTAAGCGCGAGGTAGAGGTTGTCTCTTGTCTTCAATTCGCAGAGGCGCCACCACGCAAACATATTTAAGCGTGTTCCCCTATATATTCGAACCTTTGAGGCGGTTCAAACGATCGCCCCAAGTGGCGGGGCCTGGAGAATCCGATTCGGTGCAGTCAAGTTGTTAGTTGGCTTCGAGTTTAATACGCTTGAGTGATTATCGAGCGTAGACGGGTTGGAGTTATTGGGTGGGAGCCTTGAATTTAAAAGAACGCTTGGGGATGTGAGTCTTCCAAGGCCTTCTACGTTTGAGAACACGTGGCTGGCTTGGGGGAAAAGGCGTGTCCTCTAGTGGTTTGAGGCGTTGGTGGATTCACCGGGAGGTCTGATCCTAGGCTTCCTACAGGGTTCTATCAAATGCTCACACCCCTCCGCTTTTTTGGAAATCACAATGCAAAAATGGAAACGGCCTTTGTTTTAAAACACGCATAAATCTGGCGGTGTTTTCGCAAGAGGAGCCCCTGGTCTTGTTAAACCCCCTGGCTTAAAGACGTCTCCATGTTTACATCTTCTTCGCATCTTCCTTCTTTGTGTGAATACTTGTAGGCGCCGGTGTGAATCTAGTGGCAGGCCTATTCCCATCTACACTAATCACTGGACTACAGGTTATGGTCTACGCCACGCCTCCTGTGGTCGAGAAGCGGGGGATTACGTTTGGGTGGGCGGAACCCTCCATCCCCCTCTGGGATTCACCGTGGGCTGGGACTGGTTTAAGAGCTGTCACTAGTGGGGTATAAGCGTGTAACTCAATGGGTGTGTGGCTGGAGTGGTAAGAGTGTTTGGCCCGCAGAACAGGGGGCAAGCAAGAAGCCACCCACAAACCCAGACAGGGTGTAGAAGCGTGGTTCACGTTTTACCTCATTTTGAGACCCAAAATTTTGGGTCTCAAAGCTTAAATACCTGAGACCCAAACCCTATTAGGGGGGCAGAAACCTTGTTAAGACGTGTCAGAAAAGCGTATATGTCCAAGGTGTGGAAACCCTTACTCATACATAGAGAGAAAGTACGTTTATCACCGAGCGTACTACTATGCCGTGCACTATCACCGCAAGGGAAAGAAGCGCATAAAAAAACGGTGTTATTTAGGGCCGAGGTATTATCCACACGAAACTACAACACACGAAACGACAACTATGGGCTTAATTTTAGTGCCACGGGAACCGTTTGATGAGATGAGGATAGTGAAGCGCATGATAGAGCTCATCGATGAGTTGGAAAGCCATGCGTCCGAGATTCCGCCTGAAACCGCCCGGCGGCTCATTCCACGACTCGAACGCCTGATACGCTTATTATCAGAGAGGTGTGACACTTGATTTTGGTTTTGTTTACAATTCTTACAGGCTTCTCACTTGGCTTCGTTATAGGGTTTTTAACAGGATTTTGGATTAGAACACAGGACGTTACACGCTTTAGCGTGCGCGCTACAGCCGCCTGCGCCCACGCTTATCCCGAAACACAGCGTTTGCCCCAATTCACACCAGAAGGCGAGCCTTTGGGCAAACTGCTTTACGATTCAGAATCCATGAACCCTGAAGAGGGCGATAAGGCGCTAAAAACCCTTCCCCAAGTGGTGATCGTGAGGCAAACGTGTATTGACGAGACAGGAAGAGTCGAAACGTGGAGTGGTAAGATCCCACCAAGCATCGCTCGAGACCTCGTTCGAAGCGCCTTAGAAAGGGGGTGCAAAGTTTTGGTTTTTCAAGCGCTTTGACTCATTGTGCTTTTAACACGGAAAACCGAAACGGTTGAGGTGTTGCTCATACACAACGCCTACAAGCCATCGGGGGTCAAAACGGGGGGATTCGCAAAAGCACTAAACTTACGATCAGAACGACCCGAGTTGCGCGTCTTTAAGCCAAGCACTGTCTTTGAGTAGGTCCCCGCTTGTTTGGGTGGAAAGTAGAATTTTGTAGGGCCAGCAAAGAAGGATGAATGAATTTACACCCCCCCTCCGCAGTCCACCGCGAACTTTCTTAAATCTATATAGGTATAGGGGAGGCTGAGTTCATTTAATGCTACATGGATAACCGAAGACTTACCCGTCCTCCTAAGCCCTAAAACCAAAGTTATAGGTGAGGATAAAGACTTAATTTTACCTATCTCCTCCACTCTATCAAAGAGATCCCTTCTAGATCCCTTAGGCTCTGGATCAAAAATCAACTTCTACCCCCAGAAGTTAATTAGCGCTATGCTAACACCTAAAATTATAGCTTTAAGCCTAGAATATACGAGCGAGCCAATAAGCAAAAAACAATAAATCGAAAAGGATTTGGCTTTGGTCCAAGCGTGTTTGATGCCCCCATAGTCGATGTCAAGTGGGCCCCCAAGGAGGATCCCACACTTGTTGGGTGGTCCCCCCACACCGAATGCGGAGGACACCAGGATTAAACAGGCGCCCCTACGAGTGCACCAACCGCTTCGGGTCGCGGCTCACCTCCACGTCTAAGATAGAACTACATGGGATGGGGGTGTAAAGAAGCAAAGCAAGGGTTTGCCCCCCACCAACACCACACCCACTCAAACCCCAACACACAGAGTGGCCAAAATAACGAAGATCTTCAACGGGGGATAAGGGTGGGGGTGTAGATAGGGAGAAACCAAGGGGTTGAAAGAACCCCAACACGCTTCGACACCCACTCCAACCCCTAAGGGGGCTGACTGAAAGCTCACACCCCACTGGTTAGCTCTGAGTCTTTGGGGTGGATGCGAACACACGACTAGAACGCCTTCCCCAATCGTGTTCAGTGGAAAACAGGAAGCCCTTATAGAAGAGGCTCTCCGAGGTAGGGGGCACACAACGGTTGAGTCGGTCAAGAGAGGAGTGGTGGGTGGTGGGCGCACCCCGTGCCCGTAAAGCTGATTGGAACAGTGGTAGCAGTAGCAGTAGGAGGGGCTAACACACCCAGCCTGAGGCGGTCGTAGGGTTCGACCCTTAGGCTGGGGGTGGAAGGCCGCCGCCACTTAAGGGGTAACCCACCAAACCTTGTGACGGTGACAACAAAAAACAGGTGGGGAGAGCGTAGAAGCGAAAAGTGATTCCACTTCCCCTCCATTAACTACTTACTAAATTCGAACGAAAAGTTTAAATTTTTTCCCATTTTAAATGCACCTATGCAAAAAATTGGTATTTCAAGGCTGCTCATCGTTTCTCTGGTAGTTCTCGTTTTAGTGGTTGCAGGTGTTGCCACTTACCTATATCAAAGGTCTACTCAGCCTACAACAACCCCCACAACCAGTTTCACGACCCCCTCTACATCCACTACGTCTGGAGCGCCATTAGGGCCTCCAAACACAAGTGTTCTCACAGTTGTTGAGAACGAACCTCCAAATTCCTATGACCCTGCAAGCGGCTTTTTTGCGGGTGAAGATGAGATTATGACGAACGTTTACCAAGGGCTTGTGATGTTCAACTATACAAGTCTAGATCAGTTTGCGCCTATTCTGGCAACAAACTGGAGCCACAACAGCGCTTACACCACCTACACATTTAGTCTGAGAAGCAACGCCTACTTTGCAAACGGCGATCCCTTCAATGCGAGCGTTGTGTGGTTTAACTTCTACAGAACGATTTTGATGAACCAAGTTGGGGCTTCCTATTTCACAAACCTGCTTTATAACGGGACTGAAGCATCGATAACGGGATACGCGCTTCCCAGAGGTTTGATCGGCGCTCTAGAAGCAGGGGGCTACACATTCCCTTCAAACAAGACACTTGCGGCTGCAGTCGCTGCGCAGGATTTGGCGGCCATTCTTAGTAAATTCAACGCAGCCAATGTAACGATTCAAAAGGTGATGCAATATCCGAACCAGGCAGTCGTTGTGCTTAGTCCTTACAAGGTACAGTTCAACCTGGTTAACCCTTACGTCAACCTACTGCAGGTTCTTAGCGTTCCCGGTGCTGGACAGGTGGATCCTAAGTTTGTAGATCAAAACGGAGGGGTTCAACCGAACGCTCAAAACACATACGTGAACACGCACACTATGGGAACCGGTCCTTACATGGTGAAGAGTTACATTCCGGGAGAGGTTCTTACAATGGTCGCAAACCCCAACTATTGGGCTTCCAAACTTCCTCAATCGCAAAGTAACATAATGCTTTCAGTTCCTAAGATAAAAACCATCATCATCGAATACACTACATCAGCCTCACAGATGATTCAGGAGATAGAAAGTAACAGGGCCGCTCTGATCGAAGGACCCCCTCTTCCTGCAATCGCCCCCCTATACCTTCCTTCGCTTGCAAGCTATCCCGGAATTAAAGTAGTGAACCTACCGAACGCCCCCAAGTTCCTGTTTCTTATGGCGACTTTGGACACTCAGAAGTATCCTTACAACATCACTTCCTTCAGGGTGGCGCTTGCGCACGCAATAAACTACTCACAAATCATATCAACCGTTGCAAACGGTTACGCGGTTCCCTACGTTGGTCCAATCAGTCCGGGTTTACCGTATTACAACCCTGAAAACCTCCCGCCTTATAGCTGCAACACAACGCTTTCGATAAGCCTCTTAAAGCAGCTTGACTTTAAACTCACCTTTCCAAACGGCACGGTGATCAACCCAAACGGAAGAACCGCTCAGCTTTCCATCACCTACGTTTCAAGCGACCCGGCCGAAACGAAGATCGCACAAGAGCTCCAAATAATGTTTTCACAAGTGGGGCTACAGTTTAGCCTCAACCCTGTGACCACGCAGGCAGAGGAAAGCGCGATTTCTCAGCCAGGAAGCGCCTCCAGCTATCCCGGTTTTCTCCTTTGGTATTGGTATCCAAGCTGGCTAGACCCGGTTTACCAAGATCTCGTGGTTCAAGTGAATATCCAGTATGGAGGGATTGCGGGTGACGTGTCTTGGTTCAATAACAGCGTGGTAAATCAACTCACAGGCAACCTTCCGTTTATCACAAACCAGACTCAGACCGAGCAAATAGTGGCACAAGTTTACAGAATTGTGTACGATCAAGTTCCTGACATTTGGCTTTATGCACTCAATCCATACTGGGTTCAGAGAGACTACCTTGCGGGTGTTATATACAATCCAGGAATACTTGGCTACTACTATGCCCTGATGTACTACACTACGTGATCACTATAAAGGTAACACCAAACCCCCCTATTTTTTACATATTTTTGTTCTGGGTATCGAGTTTTGCAAATCTCCATTGCAAACCTACATCGAGTCACGTATCGGCATCCCTTGGGAACTTTAAGGAAGCTAGGAACCTCGCCTTCTAGGTACACCTGAAGGTTTGAGCCCACCTTTGGAACCGCATCAAAAAGCGCCTGCGTGTAAGGATGAAGCGGTTGAGAAAGCACGTGCTTTGCTGCACCATACTCCACAAACCTTCCAAGGTACATCACGGCAACACTGTCAGCCATATACCTTGCCACCTTCACATCATGCGTGATTAATACGTACGTAAACCGTTTTAGCTTCTGTAACTCCACCAAAAGGTTCAAAATCTGAGCCTGTATCGAAACATCGAGTGCGGATGTCGGCTCGTCGAGCACGATGAGCTCAGGGTCGCTTATTATTGCGCGCGCGATCGCCACCCTCTGCTTTTGTCCTCCGCTTAGCTCACGCGTCTTTTTCTTTAAAAAGCTCGAGTCAAGACCCGTTAGCATTAGCGCCTCGATCACCCTCTGCCTAATTTCATGCCTTTTGAGCGGGTTTTTTACAATGGATTCAGCCACACACTCTTCCACGGTCATGTAAGGGTCGAGGGAAGAAGAAGGATCTTGGAACACCATCTGTAGCCTACCTCTTCCTTCAGGATTTTGCCTTACGTATCTAACCTTCTTTCCTCCAACCAAAACCTCACCTGAGTCGGGTTTTTCAAGGCCTACGATCAAACGCCCTAAGGTTGTTTTTCCAGAGCCCGACTCGCCCACTACCGCAAGCGTTTCGCCCCTATTTGCGCTCAGGCTCACATGGTCCACTGCGTTAAACGTTTGAGGCTTTCTTCTCATTATTCGATCGACAAGGCTTCTCTTCCCTACAGTAAAACTCTTTACGACATCGTTTACGACGAGGAAGGGTTCACTCGTATTGCTCTCCATAATTTATGCACCTCACAAGTCTTCCGTCTACCGCGTTAAGCCTTGGCACGCCCTTTGTGCACCCTTCTCTTACAAATGGACAGCGCGGTGAAAACAAGCATCCCCTGATCCCTGTGGTTGTGTAGTAACCCTTGATCGAGCTGAGCTCTCCCTCTTCTTTGCTCTTATTAGGTATGCTGCCGATCAACCCCAGAGTGTAAGGGTGCTTCGGATCCTTCAAAACCTCGCTCGTTGAACCCATTTCCTGAACCATTCCGCCGTATAACACCATGATTCTATCACAAATTTGAGACGCAACCGCAAGGTCGTGCGTGATGAAGATCATAGACATATGTCTTCTATTCACCACGTTTTTGAATACAGAAAGCACCTGAGCCTGGGTTATCACGTCAAGCGCGGTGGTGGGCTCATCCGCAATCAGTAGCTTCGGTTTTTCTGCTAGCGCCATAGCGATCATTACCCTCTGAGTCTGGCCACCTGAAAGCTGGTGGGGATAGCGTTCTAGAACGTCTTCGGGATCTGTGATCCTTACCTCTTTTAGTAGCTCTATCGCTTCCTTTCTTGCTTCGTCTTCGTTAAAGCTCAACTTTGCCCTGTCACAGCGCACCTTTATTGCTTCGAAAAGCTGCTGCCTAATCTTCATTAAAGGGTTAAGACTCGAAAAGGGATCCTGAAACACCATAAAGACTCCCGTGCCACGAACGCTTTCAATGTTCCCCAAAAGATCGACCCCACAAAACGTCATTCTATGCGCCTTTATAACGGCTGAACGCTCAAGCAGACCAGAAAGCGCAAGCGCAAGCGTGCTTTTTCCAGAACCCGACTCCCCAACAATTCCCAAAACCTCCCCTTCATCAAGGCTGAACGACACATTGCGTAGCGCTAGAACACATCCAGACTTTGTGTTGTACTCAACGCTCAGGTTTTCCACCTCTAGAAGCGCCACTACGTCTCACCCGCAATGTAGTCTCTTAAAGCGTCACCAAGTAACGCTGCACCAATTACCACGATCGTTATCACAATGCCAGGACACAGGGAGTACCACCACCATTTTGGAAAGTAGTTAAGCCCGGACGCCACCATCGCCCCCCACTCCGGGTAAGGAGGTTGCTGTCCAAGCCCAAGAAAGCTCAGCACAGAGTAGAAAAGTATCACGTTTCCGAGGTCTATCGTGAAGTAAGAAAGCACCGTGTTTAGTGAAGGCCTCACAAAGTGTTTCGCGATGATCTCTAACCTTGAAAGCCCTGAAAGCAGGGCGGCGTCCACAAACTTCATCTTTTTGATCCTTAGCGCCTCAGCCCTGAAAAGTCTTGCATAGGTCGGCCACCACACGATGAGCATGGCGAGCGTTGCGTAAAAAGCGCCTCTACCGAAAGTGTACTCAATCGTGAGCGCAAGTATGAGTGCTGGAAAGGCGAGAAAAAGGTCGGTCACCCTCATGTTGGCTTCGTCCGCATAGCCGCCAAAGAACCCGGCGGTCAATCCAAGCGCACCCCCTATGAGCACGGCTCCAGCAACAACACACACGGAGACAAGAGCATCGATTGGCGCCGCGTAGAGAACCCTGCTAAATATGTCTCTGCCAAGGTCGTCAGTTCCCATAAGGTGTGAAAAGCTTGGTGGAAGCAGGGTGTTTTGAATCGAGGTTTCAAAAGGGTTGTAAGGAAGAAGGATCCAGCCGAGTCTCGGGTCATTTAAAGCGTAACCCAAAACTTGCAGTGTTCCTTCCAAAATCGACCAAGCGTAAAACAGCACAACAATCGCTAAGCCCAGTGCGCTCGCCGGGTTTTTGAATAACTTCGGCACACTCATTCGGTCTCTCCACCCCCGAGTCTGATTCTTGGGTCAACCAAAGCGTACATCACGTCGGCTACAAAGTTTGCAAGAATAACAAAGATCGCAATCACAACCGTAGAGCCCACAAGCGTTGGGTAGTCGTAGTTGTATAGCGCTTGGGTCACAAGGTAGCCTATGCCCTGGTAGCTAAACACCTCTTCAATCACCACGGAGCCAGCTATCATAAAGCTAAAGGTGAGCGCAAGGAGTGTTATTACAGGGATAAGGGAGTTTTTTAGTGCGTGCACATAAATCGCCCTCCTCCTGCCAATTCCCTTCATGATCGCGGTTCTGTAAAAATCCCCCCTCATGCTTTGCAGCATGGAAGACCTCATAATCCTCGTTATGATTCCAAAGGAGATAAGCGCGAGAGACAGCGTTGGAAGAACGAGGTGCCTTAGTGCGGAGTAAAAGAAAGCGTAGTCGTGTTCAATCAAAGCATCTACAAGAAGAAATCCTGTGATTTCTTTTGGCGGTGTGAGAGCCGGGTCTGCGAGCAGGTTCGGAGGCAAAAGCTTGAGCTCGTACGCAAGGAAAAGCTGAAGTAGAAGGGCGACGAGAAAGGGTGGCATGCTCCAGCTCACTAGATAAAACACTCTTACAGCATAGTCGGGCGCCCGATCCTTGTGTGCCGCTGCAAAAGCTCCTCCATAAATTCCCAAGAAAGCGGTGATCACCATGGCAAACACCACAATTTCAAGAGTTCTTGGTAAGTAGGTGGCGATGAGTGTGGAAACGGGCTCCTTAAAGTAGGGTGAGACACCGTAGTTAAAGCTCAGCGTGGAAAGAATGTAGTAGAAAAGCTGGACGTAGTATGGCTGGTTGAGCTTATACTCTTGAATCACAGCCTGAACCACAGATTTTGAGGCGTGCGGACCAGCCCAGATGTACGCGGGGTTTGGGGCAACAACGTGAGTGAGCAAAAAAGTGAGCGCCGCCACTCCCAACACAAGAAAAAAGGAGCGAATGGCTCTACCGATTATGTAGCCTATAACACCCAACGGTTTTTCATTTTGAGATGTAGACGGGGTGTAAAAAGTTTATCGAAACGCTATTACTCAAACCAACGTAGCGCATTTGTGGAATATGGGAAAATAATGTGCCGTCGTTAGGCTTTTAACCCGAAAAACAAAAGCGTAGCCACACACACTTACAGCTTTAACCTCGGGCTCAATCAAACAGGAAATCACGTTATAGCTATGGCTATGAGTGGAGCTAATCAAGCACTGAAAGATGTTGTGTAGAGCGCGAACCTCAAGCTTCTAGCTTACACCGTAGCGGTTAAATACCGCCATTTTTACACCAAGATTTTGGGCGGCTTCAACGTCATGGTTTGGATAGGATGAGGCGTGAACCACTTTGTTTAAATCGATGTGCCTAATCCAATACAGAAGATAGGATTAAAAGTGTCAACAAAATGTGTGAGGATCCGTCACACTCAAACGTTTAAACACACTTTCTGAAAAGCCGAAGGTCCTTTCTTGGTAGCTGAAATTTCGGCAAGCAGGGTTTCGGATTGCACGCCCAAGACCTCTCGGAAGGGGATTCAAAGTTTGGTGGGATTAAACACCACACGGATCTTAGACCAAGAAGGGTTTTCGGGTTATAAAGAGCGTCTGAAGAGTTTGATAGGGACCGGGATAAAGCAGTTCGCACTCACACTTTCAAGGCCGCTTTAAAGTGAAAGAAAGAGCGGCCAGTACCTTTACACGCCAAGGAAAGTGACTTTTAAACCGGAGATTTGTACATAATTCACTTTTTTAAGCGAAATATGTACGAAACTAATGCTTAAAAACCCTTACATAATTCTTTTTTTATGAAGTGGCTAAATTTAAAGGAAGCATACTGGCTTGTTGAAGGCGCAACGATTTTGGGTGTAGGTGGTGGAGGAGACCCTGAGCAGGGTCTAAGAACCCTAAAATCACTTCTGGATAATGGAAAGAAACTTTTAATAGTGCAGTTGGATGAAGCAAGACAAGACGACCTGCTAGTCAGCCCATATTATGTGGGTACGGTGGCAAAGCGTGCCGCCACACCCCAGAAGAAAATAGTGCAACCCTTCCACGAGGCAGTGAAAACTTTAGAGCGGGTGTTTGCGAAGAAGGTGGGCGCCACAATTCCATCAGAAATCGGCGGGGGTAACACCTCAGCCGCGCTCGCGATCGCATCTGAGCTAGGCATCCCCACACTTGATGGTGACCTCATGGGAAGAGCCGGCCCAGAGCTACACCAAAGCACAGTACACATTTTTGGGTTTTCACCGACACCCGCTTCGATCGTTAGCGAAACCGGAAACAAGGTTTTAATCGAAAGCGTATCGAGTGTGGACGACTACGAATCCATCGCGCGCTACATTAGCGTTGTGTCCGGCGGTCATGCGGCTGTGGTAGACACACCGCTTAACAAGGAGCAAGCCAAAAAATGCGTAATACAGAACACGCTATCCCTATGCATAGAACTAGGAAGAGTAAGAGAAGAGAGTGCTGAGAAGGGAAAAGATCCTGTTAGCGCTGTGGCATCAAAGCTCAAAAACGGTAAGGTGATCTTTAGAGGCGTGGTATCAAAATATAAGTGGGAGGACAAATCAGGCTTCCTATTCGGCGAAGCCACACTTCAGGGGATCGGCGAATGGCGCTCTCACATATTCAAAAGCTGGATCAAGAACGAACACATATTCGCATTTCTGGACGAAAGACCTTACGTGATGCCTCCCGATCTGTACACATTCGTCACACCCACTGAAGCAAAGGGAATCACGAACGACGAGTTAAAGGAAGGAATGGAAGTGGCCGTGATAGGCGCATCAGCACCTGAAGTTTGGCGTACAGAAGTCGGTTTAAAGCTGTTTGGCCCAAGGCACTTTGGGTTTGATTACGAATATGTTCCCTTTGAAACGCTTGCAAGGTAAAAAGCCATGCACCCACTTGAACGCGCAGCGCAAAAGCTTCTCAATGACATCTTAAAGGTGAAAAGAGACGAAGTGGTTTGCGTCACATGTGACTTCGAAGGAGACTTGAAGTTCGCTCAAAAGCTTTGTGAAACCGCGCACAAAATTTCGGCAAAGCCTCTTTTGCTCTACACTGCCTCGCCACCCCATGTTGGAAGAGCCGGAGAAGATTACTTGCCAAAGCACCCCCTAAGAAGCGCGCTACTTCAGGCCGACGTGTGGATCGAGCTAAACATGAAGTGGCTTCTCTACTCAAGCATTTATGAGGACGTTGTAAAAACAAACAGAGTACGCTACATGTGCCTTGTTGGAATGAACGAGGACATGGCAATAAGATGCATCGGAAGAGTGAACGTACCGCTTTTACTCGAGTTTCAAAGAAGGCTCAGAGACCTAACAAAGAACACAAAAAGCATGAGGTACACAACGCCGGCCGGCACGGACGTGACGTTTGAGAACGATCCAAAAAGACCTGTTCTTGTGGAGGGTGACGTGAACGGACCCGGCGAATACATGCTTATCGGACAAGTGGACTGGGCGCCTTTGGAGGAAACCATCGAAGGCGTGATAGTGTTTGATGGCTCCGTAACTCCTCCATACGAGCTTGGACTTCTACACTCACCGATTAAGTTAAAGATAAAGGCGGGAAGAGTTCAAGAAATAAGCGGAGAGCGGGAAGCCCGGATCTATGAAAGCTGGCTCAAAAGCTTCAACGATCCGAATATGTTTTCACTCGCCCATATTTCTTACGGCTGCAATCCGGGCGCCAAGCTATGTGGAAACGTCCTAGAAGACGAAAGGGTGTGGGGTTGCCTAGAATGGGGGCTTGGTAACCAGAGCGACACCTTTAAAGCGAAAAGCATCAAAGCGTCTTCACACTCGGACGGCGTGACACTCAGACCCACACTTTACGCAGACTCAGAAACCTTGATAAAAGACGGAGAGTACGTCCACCCACAGCTCGTAGAACTCGCCAGAAAAATCAAAGATGACTGGGAAACAAGCAAAAAATTCTGACAGTTTTGGAAAAAAAGCACAGCTCGAACAAAAGGATGGGAAACAACCAAAAGCTGAACCTTAAAATAGTTGCAGGCTTCAAAGCTTAGATTGAGCAATAATTAATAATTACAGTGCAGCGTTTGTTTAGCTTACAAAAAGCAGAAACAGTGGTTGACGGTTTACAAACAACAAACTTTTTCAGAGGTAAAAACAAAGATAAAAGTTGCCGGCAACAACAAAAGCAAACGATGATTAAGCGTTCACCCTGCAACACAAGCCAAAACACCATAAAAAACATGTGTGGTTAACGCAGCCAGCACCAAGCGTAACGCGAAAAACACCGCCTTTTGACGCAGACAACTAATGCAATGAAGCTTGCTTTAAGAAAAACCCATCGGCTTAATTGGTTCACGACGCGGGGATTAAACCGAACCCACTTGAAGGGCTCTCAAAGAGAAACCTCCAATACTAGACTAATCCAAAAAAAGATCCGCTTAGAACCATCGAAAACATTAAGAAAAATTTGGAGTAGCCCCTACGAAATCAAAACCCAGATTAAAGCAAAAGCGTTTTAAAAGCGCTTAGGGTCACGAGCAAAACAACCAAGCGGCTCACCCC